>JADWMI010000006.1:6240-9671 GCA_015767395.1 Bacteroidota bacterium
ATGAAATGGTATGTTGGACCAAACGATTATCAAATTTTAAAAAATTACGATAGAAATATTAAAGAAATTGTAAATCTAGGTTGGGGAATTTTCGGTTTTATTAACCGAGTAGTATTTGTTCCTGTATTTAACTTTTTACAAGGGTTTATTGGTAATTACGGGTTAATAATTATACTTCTTACCATTGTAGTTAGAATTTTTATGTCTCCGTTGGTATACAAATCGTACTTATCTAGTGCTAAAATGAAGGTGTTAAAACCTGAAATGGAAGAAGTTAACAAACGTTTACCTGGTAAGGAAAACGCAATGAAACGTCAACAAGAAACAATGGCAATACAAAGTAAAGCTGGTGTAAGCCCACTTTCAGGTTGTATTCCTGCGGTTTTACAAATGCCTGTATTCTTTGCATTGTTCAGATTTTTCCCATCAAATATAGATTTACGTCAAAAAGGATTTTTATGGGCCGATGATTTATCTGCTTATGATTCAGTTTTTGAACTTCCGTTTCATATTCCAATGTATGGCTCTCACATTAGTTTGTTTCCTATTTTAGCTTCAGTTGCCATTTTCTTTTATATGAGAATGAGTCAAAGTCAGCAAATGAATATGCAGCAGCCTACACAAGAAGGGATGCCTGATATGCAAAAGATGATGAAAATGATGATGTATTTCTCTCCAATTATGATGTTGGTTTTCTTTAATATGTATGCGAGTAGTTTAAGTTTATACTACTTTGTGTCTAACTTACTAACCATTACTATTATGTTGGTTATAAAACATTATATTATTGATGAAGATAAAATTCATGCAAAAATTCAGGAAAACAAAAAGAAACCTAAAAAGGAAAGTAAATTTAAAAAGCGTTTAAATGACGCCATGAAACAAGCGCAAGATCAACAAGAAAAGAAAAAAAAGAAGAAATAATTTACCGCTTCTAAATTGATTATAAAAAAAATCCCGAAGATTAATCTTCGGGATTTTTTGTTTTTAATTTTAATTTTATAGATAAATCATTAGTAACTTTGAATCAAAATAGCCGAAATGAAGTTTTTAAAAATAATTTTATCGTTCTTATTTATTTCATCACTTTTAATAGCCTGTGCTAAAGATGAAAACTCAGTTATAAAACCTATTGAACAAGAGCTAAAAGAATTAACCATATTTCATATTAACGATCAACACGGAAGCCTTGATAATTTTTCTAAAATAAAATACATTGTAGATCAAGAGAAATTAGAAACCAATGTAATGTTGGTTTGTAGCGGAGATATTTTTTCTGGAAACCCAGTAGTTGATAATTATGAGGAAAAAGGATTTCCAATGATTGATGTAATGAATAAAGTGGGTTTTGATATTTCGGTTATTGGAAATCATGAATTTGATTATGGAGAAGCCATTTTAAAAGATCGATTTCAGCAATCTACTTTTGATTGGGTATGTGCCAATGTTGAAATGAATAGCACAGGTATTCCAGCACCTTTTGAATACAAAACAATCACATCAAACAATGTAAAAGTCACTTTTTTAGGGTTGGTTGAAACCAATGGAAAAGACAATGATGTAATTCCATCTACACATCCTTGGAGAGTTCAAAACCTAACATTTACAAAATATCAGGATATTATTGCAAATTATTCTCAAGTAAAGGCTGAAGAAAATTCAGATTTATACATTGCTTTAACACATTTAGGAACTTTTTCTGATGAATATTTAGCAAGTAATTATCCATATTTTGATGCAATTATTGGAGGGCATTCACATGCAGTTGTAAATGATAAAACTAATAATATTCCTATTTTTCAGGCAGGGTCTTATTTACGTTTTTTAGGAAAAATAAAATTGACGCTTAAAAACAAAAAAATTGAAAGTGTAAATTACACTTTGATTAACTTGGACAACTATAATGAATATGACCAAGACTTAAAAGAGGTTATCGACACTTATAATTCAAATGCTAATTTAGACGAAGTGATTGGTTATAGTGAAGCTTTTCATTCCAAAGCTGGAGTTGGAAGTTTTTATACAGATATATTAAGACAAGAAATGAAGGTTGATTTATCGTTTCAGAACCCTGGTGGAATCAGAAACACATTAGATGAAGGTGACATTTTAAAACATGAAATTTATAGCATTGATCCATTTAATAATGGTAGCGTAATTTACACCATGACCGTTAAAGAAATAAAAGACTTTTTAAAGGGAAGTAAAAGTGCCGTTCATTATTCGGGTATTGAAATTGAACAAGAAAATCAGTACATCAACATATATAAAAACAATCAAGAACTAAGTGACGAAACAACATTAACCATTGGAGTAAATGATTATATTCCTGCGATTTATGATACCTATTTTACTCAAAATCCAATTGAATTGCCATACACCACAGCTGAAGGAATTATTAATTATTTAAATAATAATTCCGAACCAATAAATTATTCTCAAATAAATCGATATTTCCAATATCAATAAATACTTTATTTATTCAAAAAAGAAAGTACATTTTTTTCAATGCGCTCATTGATATTACTCACATCAGATTTTACAAACGATTCGCCAGTGATGTTTTCATACAATTCAATATATCTTTCTGAAATTTCAATAATCTTTTCATCACTCATCTCTGGAACAGTTTGCCCTTCCAATCCTTGAAAACCATTTTCTATTAACCACTGACGAACAAATTCTTTCGACAGTTGTTTTTGAGCTTCACCGCTCCCTTGTCTTTCTCCATAACCTTCAGCATAAAAATAACGAGAAGAATCTGGTGTGTGAATTTCATCTATTAACAAAATATTTCCATCCTTGGTTTTTCCAAATTCATACTTTGTATCAACTAAAATCAATCCACGAGCAGCAGCTATTTCAGTTCCGCGTTGAAACAACGCTTTTGTGTGTTTTTCCAAAACTTCATAATCTTCTTTTGAAACAACTCCTTTAGCAATTATATCTTCCTTTGAAATATCCTCATCGTGATCACCATCCTCAGCTTTTGTGGCAGGTGTTATAATTGGTTCAGGAAATTGATCATTCTCTTTCATTCCTTCTGGCATAGCAACACCACAAAGCATTCGTTTACCCAATTTATACTCTCGAGCTGCGTGTCCAGACATATAACCACGAATGACCATTTCAACTTTAAAAGGTTCACACATATATCCAACAGCTACATTTGGATCTGGAATACCTAGTATCCAGTTTGGAACAATATCTTTAGTTGCCTCCAACATTTTAGAAGCAATCTGATTTAATATTTGTCCTTTAAATGGAATTTGTTTTGGCATTACAACATCAAAGGCCGAAAGCCTATCTGAAGCAATCATCACTAAAATTTCATCGTTGATATTATAAACCTCTCTAACTTTTCCCTTGTAAACAGATTTTTGCTTTGGGAAATTAAAATTTGTATCGTTAATTGTATTGCTCATTACTTT
>JADWMI010000006.1:9771-25001 GCA_015767395.1 Bacteroidota bacterium
AATTGCTTTATTCCTCTCCTACTTCTAGCTTTTTATAGGCTGAAATTATATCTTTCACTAATTTATGTCTAATTACATCCTTTTCATCAAAATAAACCAATGCAATTCCTTTTATTTCTTTTAATGTAAGCATCGCCTCTTTTAAACCTGAAACTTGGCGTCTAGGTAAATCAATTTGCCCAGGATCTCCATTAACAACAAATTTAGCACTCTTACCCATCCTTGTCAAAAACATTTTCATTTGGCTATGCGTTGTGTTTTGAGCTTCATCTAAAATTACAAACGCATTGTCTAAGGTTCTACCTCTCATAAAAGCCAAAGGTGCAATTTCTATAACTCCTTTCTCAATATAAGACTCCAATCTTTCAAATGGAATCATATCTCTTAATGCATCGTATAAAGGCCGCATATAAGGATCTAGTTTTTCTTTTAAATCACCTGGTAAAAACCCTAAATTCTCACCAGATTCAACTGCCGGACGGGTCAAAACAATTCTACGAACTTCTTTTTCCTTTAAGGCTTTAACAGCCAATGCGACAGCAGTATATGTTTTTCCTGTTCCAGCAGGGCCAATAGCAAAAACCATATCGTTTTTTGCCATTTTATCAACCATCTTACGTTGGTTTATGGTTTGAGCTTTAATTAACCTGCCATTTACGCCATGCACCAAAACATCATCCGCAGCTTTTGTACTTTTATGTTCTTTACCATTTGAAAGTAAAATACTTTCAATGCTATTTTCGTCTAATTTATTATACTTATTAAAATACTTAATAAGCATTTCTAAACGCTTCTCAAATTCGTTTAAGATTTCTTCTTCACCATAAATTTTTAAAGATGTTCCTCTCGCTACAATTTTAAGTTTTGGGTAAAACTTTCGTAAAATTTCAACATTAGAATTTTGAGTCCCAAATAAATCATTTGGGTTAATCTCTGTTAGTTCAATCAGGCGCTCGTTCAAATGATAAATGTGTTAAGTTTAATTAAATATTTGTATTCAAAATAACCGATTATTTGATTAGATTTGTAAACAAATTTAAATATATCTTATAACATTTTTTAAACCTTACTCAATAAGTTTTAAACATTTTATTAAAGATTCAAAAATTGCTGTTTTATAATAATTCTGGATATTTTATATGTCAATAATTACACTAACTACTGATTTCGGAACAAAAGACCACTTTGTTGGCGCTATAAAAGGTACTATTTATAGTGAATTACCCGATGCTCGAATTGTTGATATATCTCATCATGTTTCACCTTTTAACATTACAGAAACTGCCTACATTTTAAAAAACGCTTACAAAAGTTTTCCTGACGGAAGTATTCATATTGTCGGTGTAGATTCTGAATTAAGTATTGAAAACAAACACATCGCATTACTATTAGACAATCATTACTTTATTTGCCCGGATAACGGGATAATATCTTTGTTGGCTTCAGAAATAAATCCTGAAAAAATTGTTGAAATTAACATCCACGACCGCATTGAAACTAGTTTTCCTGTTTTAGATGTTTTTGTAAAAGTTGCCTGCCATATTGCACGTGGCGGAACGCTAGAAGTTATAGGTAAAATTGTTCCTGATTATACTAAAATGGTAGAATTACAGCCTAAAATATCTAATGATGCTAACACTATTAATGGAAATGTTATTTACATTGATAATTATGGAAACGTTATTTGCAACATTAGTAAAAAACTATTTCAAGACATTGGAAAAGGACGCAATTTTGAGATTAATGCCAATAAATACACCTTTGATAAAATTTATAATAAATACAGTGAAATCGTAGATTTTACTTTACCTAAAGAACAACGTCAAAAAGATGGAAGTAAATTAGCGCTTTTTAATTCGGCTAATTATTTAGAAATTGCCATGTATAGAAGTAATTTAGACACTGTTGGTAGTGCTTCTTCACTATTAGGACTAAATTATAGAGATGTTATCACCATTAAATTTAGTAAATAAGATATTTTATATGTTTATCCGAATTGTAAAAATGAGCTTCGAAGATTCAAAAATTGAATCATTTTTAGAAAATTTTAATAATCACAAAGAAAAAATACGACATTTTAATGGCTGTAATTTATTAGAACTATATCGTGACAAAAACAATACATCTACTTTTTTTACGTATAGTTATTGGGAATCTGAGTCGCATTTAGAAACATACAGAAACTCTGACCTCTTCAAAAATGTTTGGGCAAAAACAAAAGTTATGTTCAATAACAAACCTGAGGCTTGGAGCGTAGATAGTATTGAAAGTTTAAAATAATAAAATACTTAGGCAGATACTTTGACTCAAATAAGTTACTGCACTGGAATGGCACTTAAATATAACGATTAAACAAATAAACGATTAACCACAAAATGAAATCCATTTTTAAAAAAGAACTAAACTCCTTTTTCTCTTCTCCAATTGGTTATTTGGTAATTGCCGTTTATTTAGTTTTTAACGGATTATTTTTATGGGTTTTTGAAGGTGATTTTAATATTTTACACGCTGGTTTTGCAGATTTAAACAGTTACTTTTTTTTAGCACCTTGGATTTTTCTTTTTTTAATTCCTGCCATTACTATGCGCAGTTTTTCAGATGAAATAAATACTGGAACTATTGAAATTTTAAAAACCAAACCAATTACAACTTGGCAGTTAGTGATTGGAAAATATTTAGGCGCATTAACTTTGGTGATTTTAGCAATTATACCAACTCTCATTTACGTTTATAGCATTTATCAATTGGGAAATCCTAAAGGCAATATTAATTTTGGAGTCGCTATCGGATCTTTTATTGGCTTACTATTTTTAGCAAGTTCTTACACGGCAATCGGTATTTTTTCATCAACCATTTCAAAAAACCAGATTGTTTCCTTTATTATCGGAGTGCTGCTTTCATTTCTTTTATTCTACGGATTTGAAGCCATTGCAACTTCCAATTTGACTGGAAACCTCAACAATAACATTCAACAATTTGGAATGCGTGAACATTTCAACAGCATTGGTAAAGGTGTAATTGACACACGAGATTTAATTTACTTTGCATCTATCACCTTTTTCTTCCTTTTTATAACCAAAAACAGAATACAAAATGAAAATTAAGTATTCTAAAATAATATATCTATTTATTGGTTTAATACTCTTAAACTACCTTGCTTCAAATTTTCACAAACGCTTTGATTTAACTGAAGACAAACGCTATACTATTGCTGAAACAACAAAAACCATTGTTGAAAATATTGAAAACTCCCTTATAATTAAAGTATATCTTCAAGGTGATTTCCCAACTGAATTTAAAAGACTTCAAACAGAAACAAAATTACATTTAGAAGAATTAAAAGCTTTGAATAAAAATGTTCAATTTCGATTTGTAAATCCAGCTGATATTGCGCAAAATTTAATTGAAAATGGATTAGAACCTAGCAGTTTACAAGTTCAGGAAAACGGGAAACTATCGGAAATTGTGATTTTCCCATGGGCCGTTGTTCAATATAAAAACAAAACCGAAAAAATAGCCTTATTAAAAGATATTTTCTCAAACTCACAAGATCAACAATTAGAAAGCTCTATTCAAAATTTGGAATATGCATTTGCAAATGCCATTCACAAAGTTTCTTCAAAAAAATCTAAAAAAATAGCCATACTCAAAGGAAATGGAGAATTAGACGATATTTATATTGCCGATTTTTTACGTTCATTAAACCAATACTACCACCTTGCTCCTTTCACATTAGATTCAGTTGAAAAACAGCCTCAAAAAACATTGAAAGAGCTGTTAAATTTTGATTTGGCAATTATAGCCAAGCCAACTGAAAAATTTACTGAAGAAGAAAAATTCACATTGGATCAGTTTATAATGAATGGTGGTAAAACCATGTGGTTAATTGACAATGTTCATGCAGAATTAGATAGCTTAATGAATACAGGAGAAGCTTTGGCTTATCCACGAGAATTGGGTTTAACTGATTTGTTTTTCAATTATGGCCTACGTATTAATTACGATCTAGTTACCGATTTATACAGTTCTGAAATTCCATTGGCCACTGGAAATGTTGGGAATCAAACACAATTTGATAATTTTCCTTGGAAATATTTTCCTTTAGTAAGTTCACAAAATAACCATCCTATAAATAATAATATTGAGGCTGTAAATTTGAAATTTACAAATAGTATTGACATCCTTAAAAACAGCATCCATAAAACAGTTTTGTTACAAAGCTCTCCACTCTCAAAAGCTGAGGGAACTCCTGCAATAATTTCATTGACTTCAATTGCTCAACAACCCAATCCAAAAGATTATGCTCCTGGAAACTTACCAATTGCAGTTATTTTTGAAGGCACATTTAAATCAGCCTATTCAGGACGTGTAAAACCATTTCAAACAACCAATAGGGATTTAGGAAATCAAACAAAAATGATTGTGGTTGCTGATGGCGATATTATTGCAAATGCTATTTCTAAAGGACAACCAATTGAATTGGGACTTAATAAATGGACAAATCAGCGCTATGGCAACAAAGCGTTTTTATTAAATTCTGTAAGTTATTTATTAGATGATAATGGCTTAATAAACATCCGTTCAAAAACCGTTAAAATCGCGTTTTTAGATAAGCAAAAAGCATTTGAAGAATCTGGTAAATGGCAATTGATAAATATTGTTTCTCCATTAATATTATTAACGGTTTTCGGTCTGATTTTCAGCTATTATAGAAAGAAAAAATATCAATAATTTTTCAAAAATACCTCTTAAAAATTTGTTAAATTTCACACGGCTTCGTCAGAAAGGTGTTATTATGCTATATTTGTTATTAAACTTAAAATTTACTAAAATGATAAAAAAATTATGTATCCTAGTATTATTTGTTGGAATTACTTCAACAATAAACGCACAAATTAAAACACCACAACCCAGTCCTGCTTCTAAATTAGAACAAGTTGTTGGTCTTACAGATGTTACAATAGAGTATTCTCGTCCTGCAATGCGAGGGAGAGAAATTTTTGGAGATTTGGTTCCTTATGGAAAAATGTGGCGAACTGGTGCCAATGCCAACTCAAAAATTACATTTAGTGATAATGTAACTATTGACGGACAAGAATTAAAAAAAGGAACTTATGCTATTTTTACCATTCCTAACGAAAAAACTTGGGAGGTTATTTTCTATAGCGATAGCAATAACTGGGGAACACCTCAAACTTGGGACGAAAGTAAAGTTGCTGCAAAAACTACTGTAGAAGCTTACGTTATTGAGGCTAAAATTGAATCATTTACAATTGAAATTGATGATATTAAATCTGGTGAAGCTACCATTGGTTTACTATGGGATAATATTTTTGTTGGTGTTAAATTTGAAGTTCCTACTGATAAAATTGCATCAAAGAGTATTGAAGCTGCTATGGCAGGTCCATCTAAAAATGATTATTTCCAAGCGGCATCTTATTACCATACAGAAGGGAAAGATTTAAGCAAAGCATTGACTTGGATTAAAAAAGCTTGTGAAGGTGACGAACCAGCTTTTTGGTATTTACGTAGAATGAGTTTAATTCAAGCTGATATGGGAGATAAATCAGGTGCAATAGCCACTGCAAAAAAATCAATGGCCGGTGCTGAAAAAGCTAAAAATACTGATTATGTAAAAATGAATAAAGAATCAATTGCCGAATGGTCTAAATAATATAAAAAAATGATGAAATTAAAATTAACACTCGTATTACTTTTAGTTGCAACAGTAACTTTTGCACAAAAAAGTCCTAAAAGCCCTAAACAAGAAGCAACTGGAAAAGTTGGAGAAGCAACTGTAACTGTAAATTATAGTGCTCCTAGCGTAAAAGGTAGAGTTATTTGGGGAGAATTGGTTCCTTTTGATAAAGTATGGAGAGCTGGTGCCAATGAAAACACTACCATTACTTTTGACAAAGATGTTACAATAGGAAAAAATAGTGTACCTGCTGGAAAATATGGATTATTTCTAATTCCAAAAAAAGATGGAGCCTGGACCGTTATTTTTAGCAAGAAAAACGATGCTTGGGGTTCAAATGGTTACAGTAAAGACAATGACCTATTCAGAATGGATATTAAACCAAAAACTGAAGATGAAAGCATTGAACAACTTAAATTTAATGTTTATAAAAAAGGAGTTCAATTTTCTTGGGAAAAGGCTCGAGTTTGGATACCTGTTAAATAAACATTTCAACTAATACAATCTAAAAGCACTTCAATTTGAAGTGCTTTTTTTATGCTGTAGTTAAACTAAAACTAGCACCCTATTTTGTTGATTATCGGTCATACAAGAATCTGTATTTCGATCGACTGCACTTCTAATCTATTGAATGACCTGTTGTCAATCGGAGTTAAATAGCAATATGATAAACTAATTGTCATTCCTGTGTAGTCAGGAATCCATAGCCTCCTAATATTTCAAATACTTATTAGGTCCTCTCCCTTTTTTATGCAGTAGTTAACTTTCTTTTTGTAATTGATTGAATTAAAATGGCAATAGCCATCACAATAAAACAACCTACAAAATTCAACCATAAATAAGGCAGATTAATGTGCTCATATTTATCCAATAAATACAAAGAGATCACAATAACTTGGGTAATTAGTGCCGCAATAAAAACAGCATTGCTTTTTACATATTTTATAAAAAAGGCTAACAAGAAAACCCCCAATATATTTCCGTAAAATATAGAACCTATAATATTTACCAACTGAATTAAATTATCGAACAATGTAGCTACACATGCAATAGAAATTGCAATAATACCCCAACCCAGCGTAAACCATTTTGAAGCTTTTACATAATGCGCATCGGTTTTTTCACCTTTTACATTCCTCTTATATAAATCCATCGCAGTAGTTCCCGCCAAAGCATTTAACTCTGAAGCAGTACTAGACATTGCTGCAGATAAAATTACAGCTAACAATAAACCTATTAAACCACGTGGCAAATTATGTAGGATAAAATGAATAAACACATAATCTTTATCATTTGTTTCAGCAGAAGCGTCTGCTTTTTTTATAATTTCTTTGGCTTCTACCCTATTCTCTAATTCTAATGCATTTAACTGCTGAATTTCATTTATTAAATCTTCATTATCTAAATCATCCCCATATTTTAAATTGGCTTCAGATTTCAACAATTCAATTTCCGAATGCTTATTTTCTAGGGTTTTATATTCCTGAGCGTATTCAGAATTTTGAACAATTTTAGTTGCTGCCGGATTAAAATTTAATGGTGAAGCATTGAATTGATAAAACACAAAAACCATTACACCAACTAATAAAATAAAGAACTGCATCGGTATTTTTAACAATCCATTAAAAATAAGCCCCATCTGCATTTCTTTTACCGATTTCCCAGACAAATACCGCTGAACCTGACTTTGGTCTGTTCCAAAATAAGAAAGTGCTAAAAAACTACCACCAATAATTCCACTCCAAAAAGTATATCTATTATCTAAACTAAAAGAGAAATCTAAAATCTCCATTTTCCCACTGGCTCCAGCAATTTTTAAAGCTTTGGTAAAATTAATATCAGCAGGCAAATAACTAACAATTAAATAAAAAGCTACAAACATCCCGGCAAAAATTACCGCCATTTGTTGTTTCTGAGTTACACTAACGGCCTTTGTACCACCAGTTACTGTGTAAATTATAACCAAAACACCAATTACAATGTTTAAAGTTGTTAAATCCCAACCCAATACTGCGGATAATATGATGGCTGGTGCAAAAATGGTAATCCCTGCTGCCAAACCACGTTGTATTAAAAATAAAATTGCTGCCAAGCTTCTGGTCTTTAAATCGAACCGTGTTTCTAAATATTCATATGCCGTAAAAACTTTAAGTCGGTGATAAATTGGTATAAAAACCAAACAAATAACTACCATAGCTATTGGCAATCCAAAATAAAATTGCACAAATCCCATACCACTATGAAAAGCTTGTCCGGGAGTAGATAAAAAAGTAATAGCACTGGCTTGTGTAGCCATTACCGATAAACCTATTGTCCACCATTTGGCCTCACTTCCACCTTTAATATAATCATCAACATTTTTACTTCCTTTTGTTTTGTACGCACCATATGAAACAATAAATAAAAGTGTTCCAATAAGTACAATCCAATCTAGTTGTTGCATATTATGAGAATGAAGTCATTAGTAAATAAAACAATAAAATATAAATGGCATTCATAATTAAAACCACAGAATATTCTTTTCTCCAAGTATATTTTTGCTTTTCCATATTAGTTTTTTATTGGTTTTTCAATATTGTTTTTTCCAACAGAAAGTATATTTGCAAACAATTTATAAGCACCAGGTACACCAGCAGGTAATTCTCTAAAAAAACTTAAACCTGTATAAACAAAGTTTCCTTTTCCGTACTTGGCTACTAACAAACTACCATCTTTAGGAGTTTCTCCTTTATCGTTAATACTTATTATTGCTTCATAATTGGCGTCCCACTCATTTGGAAAATACAAACCGCGCTCTTGTACCCAACCATCAAAATCACTTTCAGTAATTGTGTTTGGGTAATTCAGTAACTCATGTGTTGGATTGATAAATCTAACTTCCGAATTTTCATCGGTAACTCTATCTCTCGATAGTTTTATAGGGTATGGTCCAACTTGGTCAACCTTCACCCTGTGACGTGTATTGTATTGTGCAATTAAAGTACCACCTTTTTCAACATAACTGTGTAGGTGTTTCTGATAAAACTTAGCGCGTTCATTTGTATTATAAGCTCTAATTCCTAAAATTATAGCATCAAAATTTTCTAATTTCTCAGGTGTAACATCATCTTCATTTAATTCTACAACGGTATAGCCAATTTGACGTAAACTTGTAGGAACGGCATCTCCAGCCCCTTGAATATAACCAATTACCTGACCTTTTTTCTCTATATTTAATCGTACTACTTTTGCTTCTGACGGCATTATCACCGATTGAAAAGGAATATAACCGTAATCAATTTCAACCAACTCACTAGTATATGTTTTATCGCCAATGGTAACAATAGGCGAAATTAAGGCTTCAGATTGATTTGCCGGTGGAAGCACCTCAAACTCAAAACTTTTCTCCTCTCCTTTTTGCTCTAAATTAAAAGTATAGTTTGTTGGGGATACATTCCAATTTCCAGGAATGCTTAGTGTTAGATTTCCTGTTAAATTATCTTTCACTGACTTTACCTTAACTGTAATTTTTTGAGTCTCCTCATTTGCGAAAATGTAAACTTTTTCACCAAATGAAGCAGAAACTTCTGGTAATATTTCAAATGGTTGATACACCTCTCCCTTAACAGGATCATTGTATTTGTAAACCACTTCTTTTCTAAAGTTAATTATTACGCCGTTAAATTCTAACTTAAAATCTGCATAAATAGCTCTTGGTGTCTCAGGTAAACTAATTAAATTAGTATCCGAAACTTTGTACATTCCCAAACTCCCACTTTCATATAACCAATATGGATATGTATGATTAATACTTAATGGAATTTCAATATTGATTGAAGATTTTTGAGACACATTATTTGCTAAACTAATTTTTTTAACTTCATTTAAATTTAATGGCGCAATGCCTACAGACTCTAAAATAATAGGATAATTACTCCTGTTAATAGCTTCAATTTTAAGACTGTTTTTTGAACCAGGAGTTGTAGCATAATTATTTGCTACTGCTTCTAAATACAAACCAGCGCAAGCTGAAATGATGTTTTTAATTTCTGCTGATTTTATTACTTTCCAATGTTCATTATCCAGTTGCTGAATTAATTCATAGGCTTTTAACAACGCATCAATACTCGCTGATGGATCTCTAAAATTGAAATCATTTTCAACATTCGCTAATATCGCTCCTATTTCAGCACCTCCTTTAACCCTATTCCACGAAGTATCAATCCCATCAAATACTTTTTTATTTTCTGGAAATTCTCCTTCTAAAAACTCTAAGTATTCTATTTGACTCCCTCTAGTTCCTGTACTTCCAAAACCCTGGGACTGGTGTCTGCTTCTGCTCAAAGATGCAATCTCGCTATTAGACAATCCTTTATTGACGTAGTATGTACCAATATCAAGCGTTAACATGTTGGTTTTATCTGCCTTTTCAAAATTTTCTTCACTTCCATAAAACCACCAAGAAGTATTAAAGAATAACCGTGTTGAACTCCAAACTTCATCGTTTTCCAAATATGTTTTATAATTTTTATCTGAAGCCAATTTATAGGCTTCTAAACTTAAAACTGCCGAAGAGGTATGGTGTCCGTGGGTAGTTCCTGGTGTTCTATGGTTAAATCTATTAACAATAACATCTGGCTTAAACTTTCTAATTACAGCAACAACATCTTTTAAGACTTCGTCTTTGTTCCAAATCTCTAAAGTTTCATCGGGATGTTTTGAATACCCAAAATCGTTTGCACGTGTAAAAAACTGCTCACCTCCATCAATTCTTCTTGCTGCTAATAATTCTTGAGTTCTAATTACCCCCAATAATTCACTAATCTCTGGCCCAACCAAATTTTGACCACCATCTCCTCTTGTAATACTGAGATAAGCTGTTCGGGCTTTAACATCATTCGCAAAATAAGATATTAAACGGGTGTTTTCATCATCAGGATGTGCAGCTATGTACAAAACAGTTCCTAAGAAATTTAGCTTTTGGATAGATTCAAAAATAGCTCCAGAATTAGGTTTTTCAGGAGCTTGGCCAAATATTAATGGAATACAATAAAAAGTTATGAATAGCAACGAAATTAATTTCTTCATATTAGAGTTTGATTATTTTTAGTAGAAAAACAAATATAAAATTTATATAGTAAGTTCAAGTTTTACCCTTGCTTTATTAACATAATTATAACTTTTTAAATTTTCGAAATGAAAACAACCAATTATAGCATATAATAACCGTATTTTACAATACAAAAACTGTTAACAAATATCTTTTTGAATACAACATATTTAGAATATATTTGTAAATCATTCATTAAAATATTCATAAATGAAATTTATAGTATCAAGTAGTCAATTATTAAAACAGCTTCAAGTTTTAGGAGGGGTTATTAACAGCAGCAATACCTTACCCATTTTAGATAATTTCTTATTCGAATTAAATCAAAATGAATTAAAAATTTCAGCATCTGATTTAGAAACAACAATGAGTACTATTATTGACGTTGAATCAGAATCTGAAGGATCTGCTGCCATTTCTGCACGTTTATTACTTGATACCTTAAAAACATTTCCCAATCAGCCATTAACCTTTAAAACGGAGGATAATAACACTATTGAAATTAGCTCTAGTTATGGTAAATATGATATGGCTTATTTTAATGGAAATGAATTTCCAAAAGCCGTTTCAATTGAATCTCCAAGTACTACCGTTATTCCTGGAGAAGTTTTAGCAACTGCAATTTCTAAAACTATTTTCGCTGCAGGAAATGATGATTTAAGACCTGTAATGAGTGGTGTGTTTTTTCAATTTAGTACAGATAGCTTAACATTTGTTGCTACTGATGCGCATAAATTGGTGAAATACTCAAGAACAGATGTTGTTGCAAATGATACTGCTGAATTTATTATGCCTAAAAAACCTTTAAACTTATTAAAAGGAATTTTAGGAGGTACTGAAAGTGACGTAACAATTGAATACAATGACTCTAATGCAAAATTTACTTTTGATAATGTAGTATTGGTTTGTAGATTAATTGATGGAAAATATCCTAATTATGAAGCGGTTATTCCAAAAGAAAATCCAAATAAATTAACACTTGAAAGAGGTACCTTTTTGAATTCTGTTAAACGTGTATCTATTTTCTCGAGTAAAACCACACACCAAATTAGATTAAAAATGGCAGGTACAGAATTGAATATTTCTGCTGAAGATATAGATTATTCAAACAAAGCTGAAGAACGTTTGGTTTGTGAATATCAAGGTGATGATATGCAAATTGGTTTCAACTCACGTTTTTTAACTGAAATGCTGAGCAATTTAAATTCAAACGAAGTGCTAATTGAAATGAGTTTACCAAACAGAGCAGGTATCTTAACACCAATTGATGGTGTTGAAGAAGGTGAATTTATAACGATGCTGGTAATGCCAGTGATGTTAAACAGTTAAGTTTCACCAAAATTATAAAATATAAAAAAACTCAAATCTGTTAGATTTGAGTTTTTTTATACGAACTAAATTCATTTATTCTTTCGATACAATAGTAAGCATTACCTTAGTACTATTTTTTATAGCTTCCGCCTGTAAGTCTTTTAAAAACAGCTCAGCGTTATTGTAATTTAAATTATTCCTTTTATAAAATTTAGCAGAAGCATATGTGTTCATTTCAACCATGTTTTCACGCTTCACTATAAAATCTTTATCATCCTTTTTAGATTCAGTGCTTCCAAACTCATTTACTTTAGTAGGGTTCCTGAAATTTTTATGTTTTGGAAAATTAATATTAGTAGCCAACAATCCAACTGATGTTAACATAAAAATGAACGATAATATGTTTAATTTTTTCATGGTGAGAAACCTTTATACTATAATAGACTCAAAATTATTATAAATGTTACAATTTCAGGTAATTATGATTTTAAGAAATAGTTAACTAATTGGTTTTATAATAAAAATTAAAAATATCAATACACTGTTATATACCATTGATAATCAATGGTTAAAAAATAATGTTAAGAGAAATAATTAGAACGAAAAATTTGAGTTAAACATAACAGTTTTAGTTATCAAAAAAATCCACCAATAGTGGATTTTTTTGTATCATTGTTTTATGAATTTCCTAGCCCATTTATACCTATCCTACAACAATAAAAACATATTGATTGGTAATTTTATTGCCGATGCTGTTAAAGGAAATAAACATGGTAATTACAAAAAAGAAATTCAGGCTGGTATTTTATTACATAGAGAGATCGACAATTACACTGATAACCACCCAATTACAAAAAAAAGCAAGCGACGTTTAAATGAAAGATATAGGCACTATAAAGGTGTTATTATCGATATTTTATACGATCATTTTTTAGCCAAAAACTGGAATAATTATTCTGAGATTCCATTGGATATATATGCTGATAATGTCTATTCTTTTTTAGATGAAAACATTGATACATTCCCAGAAGAATTACAAAAGTTACTTCCAAGTATGATACAATATAATTGGCTGTTAAATTATGCTTCTTTAGAAGGAATTGAACGCGTTTTAGGAGGTATGAACAGAAGAACCAAAGGCATTTCCCAAATGGATTTAGCCATAGATGATTTAAAATTACATTACACCGAATTTGAAGAAGACTTCACTATTTTCTTTAAAGAACTAGAACAATTTGTTGAAGGAAAAACCAAATTTCTTTTAGAAAAATGAAAAAAATAATCCCATTATTACTGCTGGCCATATTACTTTTTCAATGTGGTCGTAATAATTCTAATCCATCTTCAAACAACAAAACTGTTGGTTTAATTGCCGATAACGCGATGGTTGTTTCCGCAAGAGCAGAAGCTTCACAAATTGGTGTTTCAATTTTAAAAAAGGGAGGAAATGCTTTTGACGCCATGATTGCTACTGAACTTGCATTGGCAGTTGCTTATCCGTTCGCGGGAAATATTGGTGGCGGTGGATTTATGGTATATCGCACTAACGAGGGGAAAACAGGTGCACTGGATTACCGTGAAAAAGCCCCCTTGGCCGCTTCAAAAAACATGTATTTAGATGAAAATGAAGGCCTCATTGAAGATAAAAGCACCTTAGGCCCACTGGCAATTGGAATTCCAGGAACGATTGCGGGCTTATTCAAAGTTCATGAAAAATTTGGAACCTTGCCTTTTTCAACATTGATTCAACCAGCCATTGATTTAGCAAACAAAGGGGTAATTGTCACAAAAAAGCAAGCAAACAGATTGGCTAAATATCGCCACTTATTCACCAAAGTTAATAACCACAGAATAATTTTTGATGTGAATTGGAAGGAGAACGACACTATAAAATACCCTGAATTAGCCCTAACACTGGAAAGAATTCGTGACCATGGTAGCGATGGATTTTACAAAGGAGAAACTGCTAAAATGTTTGTTGATTATGTTCAAAAACTGGGAGGTATTGTTACTTATGAAGATTTAGAAAAATACGAAGCGAAATGGCGTACCCCTATTGAATTCAATTATAAAGATTTAAAAATCATCGCTATGTCGCCACCTTCAAGTGGTGGTATTTGTATGGCACAAATATTCAAAGCTATCGAACCTTATAATATAGGCTCCTTTGGTCATAATTCGCTGAAAGCAATTCAGTTAATTACTGAGGCTGAGAGAAGAGCCTATGCAGATAGGTCATTTTATCTAGGCGATCCTGATTTTGTTAACATTCCTATTGACACCTTAATTTCTGAAAAATATGTACAGCATCGTATGCTTGATTTCGATTGGGAAAATGCAACGTCTTCAGAAGAAATTAAACATGGGAAAATTAATGGTTATGAAAGTGATGAAACTACCCACTACGCTATTATTGATCAATTTGGGAATGCCATTTCAGCAACAACAACTTTAAACGGTGCCTATGGCTCAAAAGTGTACGTCTCAAAAGGTGGTTTCTTCTTAAATAATGAAATGGACGACTTTAGTTCAAAACCTGGGGTTCCAAATATGTTTGGACTCATAGGTGCTGAAGCAAATTCAATTCAACCTGAAAAAAGAATGTTAAGTTCAATGACACCTACAATAGTAGAAAAAAACAATAAATTATTCATGTCTTTAGGTTCTCCGGGAGGAAGCACCATAATTACTTGTGTAATGCAAACCATTCTAAATGTGTATGAATTTGATTTAGGTATACAGGAAGCTGTAAACGCACCACGTTTTCATCATCAATGGCTTCCAGATGTGATAACTTTTGAACCCACAGGATTCAATAATTCACTAATAAAAAATTTAAAAGAAAAAGGATACACTCTAAAACAAGAAAACTCAGTAATTTTGGGGAAAGTTGACGCTATTTTAATACTTCCTAATGGAAAATTAGAAGGCGGTGCCGATTATAGAGGAGATGATAAAGCCTTAGGTTTTTAATATAAATAATACAAAAATGGATTCAAACACAATTTCAAAAGGGATTTTAAGAGCTGTAGCCATAATGGTTGGCGTTTCAATATTATTATTGTTTTTATTTAATGTAAAATCCATTTTGATTTACATAATAGTTGCAGCAATCGTTTCACTAATATCAAG
>JADWMI010000230.1 GCA_015767395.1 Bacteroidota bacterium
CTGTTGAAAATGGTGAAATTGCCTATTCGCGCTATAATAGCTATATGCAAATGATAGAAGGTGATGAGGAACATTATAGAGTAGATGTTTATAGTTAATTATTTATCCATTTGCCAATAGCCAAAAGCCAACAATATGAGAGCTGTAATTCAAAGAGTTTCAAAAGCATCTGTTACCATTGAAAAAAATATAGTTAGCCAAATCAATAACGGTTTGTTAATTTTAGTGGGTATTGAACCTGCAGATGATGAAACCGATATTGAATGGCTTTCAAAAAAAATAGCAAATCTTCGTATTTTTAATGATGACAACGGCGTAATGAATAACTCGTTGGTTGATGTTGACGGTGACGCTATTATTGTGAGTCAGTTTACTCTACAAGCGAGTACAAAAAAAGGCAATAGACCCTCTTATATAAATGCTGCAAAACCTGAAATAGCTATTCCTTTATACAAACAATTTATTAAGAATTTTGAAGCTCAAATCAATAAAAAAGTTGGCACTGGAGAATTTGGTGCCGATATGAAAGTTGAATTGCTAAATGATGGTCCTGTAACTATTTTAATGGATTCAAAAAATAGAATTTGACAGGAAAATGCAACTATTATTTCTAATTCATTAATTAACGATTGTGGAATAATGTTGATATGATATTTGTCATAATAATTTAGATATTATTTGAGTTTATTTGGTAGTAAATTGCCTATAAAATGAAACCCCCACAATTAATTACTGTATCCCTTGTTTTTTTACTTAGCTTATTTTCTTATTCACAAGAGCCCGATTTTGATGTTTTTAATATTCCGGAAGAGTTAAAGGAAAATGCCCATTCAGTTATACGTTTTAAAAATATTTCAACCGAAATTCATTCGCAAAAGCAAATGTCGGTTAAAATTGAAGTCGCCATCACTATTTTTGATGATTTGGCGGATGATTATGCCGATATTACTATCTACTACGATAAAGGGACGGAAGTGAAAAGTGTAAAAGCTTTGGTTTTTAATGAAAGAGGCAATGAAGTAAAGAAAATTAAAAAAAGTGATTTAAATGATTATAGTGCATCAGGAAGTTCACTTTATAGCGATAATCGAGTTTTGTATTATGATTATACACCAGTAAATTACCCATATACAATACATTATACTTATGAGTATAAAACGTCTAACACGGCTTTTATAAGGCCCTGGGTTCCTATTCAAGGTTACGATCAAAGTGTTGAAAAATCCACATACAGTTTAGTTTTTCCAGCCGAAATAACAGTAAGAAAATCTGAAGTTAATTTTAGTGATTATGATATTATAATTACTGAAGAACCAAGTTCTATAACTTATGAAGTTGAACAGATTAAAGCAATAGAAAGAGAACCATACTCACCCCCATTTGGAGATTTTATTCCAAAAGTTAGATTTGGGGTAAATAAATTCAATTTAGAGGGAGTTAATGGTGAAGCAACTAATTGGCAAGAATTTGGAGAATGGTATTACAAAAATTTACTTGAAGATACTTTTGATTTACCCGAATCAGCTAAACAAAAAGCAATAAGTTTAACCGAAGGTACTAATGATCCTATTGAAAAGGCAAAAATAATTTATAATTATGTGCAAGATAAAGTACGCTATATAAGCATACAAGTTGGTGTTGGAGGTTTTAAGCCAATGCTTGCAAGTGAAGTTGATAGGTTGGGTTATGGAGATTGTAAGGCGCTAACAAATTACACAAAATCCCTGTTAGATGCTGTTGGAGTGCCATCTAATTACACTGTAATTTATGGAGATACTGATAAAACTGATATTGGAGATGAATTTTTGTCTATTCAAGGAAATCACGTTGTTTTAAATTTACCAACCGAAAATGGAGATTTATGGTTAGAGTGTACCAGTCAAAAAACACCTTTTGCAGATAGTGGTGATTTTACCGATGATAGAAATGCACTTGTTATTTGCTCTGAAGGGGGTGAAATTAAACATACAAGAATTTACGATGATAAAGAAAATCATCAAAAAATTATTGGAAAATATACACTTGATAATTTAGGCCACTTAAAAGCGAATGTTGATATGGTTTGTTCGGGAACTCAGTTCGATAATCATATTTATTTTGAAGGAAGAACGAATAAAGAATTAGAAAAATCCTACAAAGAATTTTGGGACAATATCAATAATATGAGCATTGGAAGTATTGATATTAACAATAATAAAGGTATAGGTAAATTTGAAGAATCAGTTTCTTTTACTGCAGAAAACTACGGTGTAATAACTGGGGAAAGAATGATTTTTCCAATAAATGCATTTAATGTTTTGGGTTCAGTTCCTAAGCGTATGCGTAATCGTAAATTACCAGTTGAAGTAGGAAGAGGTTTTTATGATATTGATGAAGTTGAAGTGGAACTTCCTTCAAATTATACAATTGAATCTATTTCAGAAAATATTATTGTTGAGAATGAATATGGAATGTATAAACTATCAATGGAAATAATTTCTGAAAATATTCTTAAATACAAACGTGAATTGTTTTTAAAAAGTGGGAACTATCCAAAAGAATCTTATGATGGGTATCGTAATTTCTGGAAAAGTATTTCAAAAAGTGATAAATCAAAAATTGTTCTAATAAAAAATTAACCAATGAAAAACCCACTATTAATTGTACTAGTAATAGTATTAAGTCAAGTTAGTTATGCCCAAAATTTTAAATTCGGGAAAGTGTCGGCCGAAGAAATTCAAGAAAAATACTATCCACTAGATTCTACAGCTAATGCCGCTTATTTGCTAAAAAAGAGAAAAACTTATACAACAGTTACAGGATCAGGAATTGTACTTATTACTGAAGTTCAGGTGAGAATGAAAATCTACAATCAAGATGGATTTGATTGGGCTACTGAAAAAATTAAGATATTTGGAGGCTCTAATGGCGAAAAAGTTTCTAATATAAAAGGATATACATTTGATATTATTGATGGCAAAATTGAAAGTACTAAACTTGACAAAGATGATATATTTTCTGAAGAGAAAAGTGAGAACTATATTGTAAAGACTTTTACGATGCCAAATATTAAAGAAGGTTCGGTTTTGGAATGGTCGTATAGAATTCATTCACCTTATCTAAATAGTATTGATGATGTTGTTGTGCAATACGAAATTCCTGTAAAAAGGTTTGAGGCTAGAATTAAATTATTAGAATATTTTAATTTCAACAAACGTCAAAAGGGGTATTATTCTTTCTATGCAAAAGAGTCTGTTGAACTTAATTCATCATTAGACACAAACGATAAGGTTATTGAAGTTTTTGAAGATAATATCCCAGCTTTAAAACCTGAGCCATATGTAAATAATATGGTAAACTATACTGCAGCTTTACAATTTGAAGTTGCATCCTTAATTGCTCATGAATATGGGCTATATGAAAAATATGCTACAAGTTGGGAACAAGTAGTATATAATATTTATAAAAACGAATCTTTTGGGCATGCGTTAAAAAGAACAAAGCATTTAAAAGAAGATATGGTTGTTCTTAAAACAGGATTAACTTCTGAATCTGATAAAATTAATGCAGCTCTAAAATATGTAAAAGAAAAAATTAAATGGAATGGGAACTTTGGTTTCATTCCTGAAGAAGGGGTAAAAAAAGCATATAGTGAGGGAGCTGGAAATATTGGAGATATTAATTTAACATTGGTGAGTGTTTTAAAAGGGTTAGGATTAAAAGCCAATCCCGTACTTGTAAGTTCTAGAAATAAAGGGATCTCATTTTTTCCTACTATTAGAGGATTAAATTATGTTATTGCAGTTGTTGAAACTGAAGAAGGCAAAGTTCTTTTAGATGCTTCGGAAAAATATAGTTTACCAAACGTTTTACCTTTAAGAGCATTAAACTGGAGAGGTGTGGTTGTTAAAGATGAAGGGAAAATGGAGTTTGTTGATTTGGAAACATCAGTACTTTCAAAGAAAGTAATGAAGTTAAGTTATTCAATAGATGATGAAGGATTGGTAAAGGGGTTTAATAGTGTTTCATATCAAAACCTTGCAAGTATTGATTATAGAGATGAAAATAGCAATTTAGCTGAAGATAAAATAATAAGTAATATTGAACAAGAAAATGATGATATTGAGGTTTTAGCCTTTCGTTTATCTAATATGGATAATCTTGCTAAACCAATTACAGAAATGTATCAGTTTGAAAAAGAAGATGGTGTTGAGTTAATTGGTGAAAAAATGTACATTTCTCCATTGTTATTTAATGCAATAGATGAGAATCCATTTAAACTGGAAGCTAGAGAATATCCAATAGATTTTGGAGCTCCTTGGGAAAGAAAAAGCACCGCTACTATTAAATTACCTGAAGGTTATCAAGTCGAATTTATTCCAGAAACAGTAGGTTA
>JADWMI010000231.1:0-2105 GCA_015767395.1 Bacteroidota bacterium
ACAATCCAAATTACTGGTAACCCAATAACCATACTAAGGGCAAACATAAAATCGGTTTTTAAACTCCATTGCACATAAGCCATTACCGAAAAACCGATAAACGCAACTGCAACAGCAAAATGAAAAAACATAAATAAAGTCCATACTTGTGGCTTTGGACCAAACAAGCCTTTTACAATGGTTTTACCCTCTTCAATTTTCTCTATTTCTATATTTAACTGTGGCGACCAAAAATGATTTTCAGCTACAGGAACATCAATAACAATATGTCCATCAACAATTTTACTACAATACTTACAATCTCCATTTTTTAAATTAGATTCAAACTTAGAGATTAGATTTTGCTGACTTTCCTTAAAGTCCATTTTAAATCGTGGACGTAAATGTATATCGCTATTTTTTTGTTCATTCATTTAAACACATTTTTTTAGTTGTTGAAATATACTCCTTTTTATTAAATGTGAAACATAACAAATCTAATACGTTCATTTCCAAAATAAAAAAACGTATTTTTGCAAAAAATTTAAAAAACACCAATGAGTAATATTGTAGCCATTGTAGGAAGACCAAATGTTGGAAAATCAACCTTATTTAATCGTTTAATTAAAGATCGACAAGCAATTGTTGATTCCGTTAGTGGGGTTACGCGAGACAGACATTACGGAAAAAGTGATTGGAATGGTAAAAATTTCTCAGTAATAGACACGGGTGGTTATGTTATTGGTTCTGACGATATTTTTGAAGAAGAAATTAGAAAACAAGTACAACTAGCTGTTGACGAAGCCGACCATATTCTTTTTGTTGTTGATGTTGAAGAAGGTATTACACCATTGGATGATGAAGTTGCCAAATTTTTACGAAAAGTAAAAAAACCGATATTTTTAGTTGTAAACAAGGTTGACAACGCCATGCGTGACGCCAATGCTGTTGAGTTTTACAATCTTGGATTGGGTGATTATTTTACCATATCTTCTATTAATGGAAGTGGAACTGGGGAACTTTTAGATGCGCTGGCTGAAAAATTAGAAGATGATGTTGTTGTAGAAAGTGAATTACCACGTTTTGCTGTTGTTGGTCGTCCAAATGCAGGAAAATCATCATTTATCAATGCTTTAATTGGTGAAGAAAGAAATATTGTTACAGATATTGCAGGTACAACAAGAGATACCATTGATACCAAATACAATCGTTTTGGTTTCGAATTTAATTTAATTGACACAGCAGGAATTCGAAAAAAATCAAAGGTAAAAGAAGACTTAGAATTTTATTCTGTGATGCGGGCTGTTAGAGCAATTGAAAATTGTGATGTTGCTGTTATAGTAATAGATGCAACCCGAGGTTTTGAAGGTCAGGATGAGAATATCTTCTGGCTTGCTGAGAAAAATAAAAAAGGGGTTGTTATTTTAGTGAATAAATGGGATTTAATTGAAAAAGAAACCAATACGATGCGTGATTTTGAAGCGCAAGTAAGACGTGAAATTGCTCCTTTTTCTGATGTGCCAATTATTTTCACAAGTGTATTAACAAAACAACGTATTTTTAAGGCAATTGAAACTGCTGTGGAAGTGTTTCAGCATAGAAAAAAACGTATTCCTACAAGTAAATTAAACGATACCATGTTGGAGATTGTAAAACAATACGGTCCACCAGCTATTAAAGGTAAGTTTGTAAAAATTAAGTATTGTATGCAATTGCCAACACCTACACCTCAGTTTGTGTTCTTTTGTAACTTACCACAATACGTAAAAGAGCCTTACAAACGTTTTGTAGAAAATAAACTAAGAGAGATTTTTGATTTTACAGGAGTACCAATTGTCATCTATTTTAGACAAAAGTAAGCTTAACTTTCAAAAACATACATTAAAAAAACAAGGTCATTCTGTTGCAACAGAATGACCTTGTTTTTTTTACTTTATAAAGTGATTTTTATTTTTAAAAATAACTTGGTTACCAGCCTCCACTAGCTCCACCTCCACCAAAGCCACCGCCTCCGAAACCGCCGCCAAAGCCACCACTTCCGAAACCACCACCTGATGATCCTCCGCCAAAACTACTTCCACCGCCAAAACCACGGCTACCTAAGCTACTTAATATAATTACATCTA
>JADWMI010000231.1:2205-4371 GCA_015767395.1 Bacteroidota bacterium
AATAAGTTTAGATTCTAAGGTAGCTTCCTGTGATTTTGATAATACATTGGCATAATCATAAACACTTGTCTGCAATTTTGGTTTTTCGGGAATATCAAATTGACCGAATGCAATTTGAACGAAAAATAAGGCAATGACAATTGAAATACTTTTTTTAAATAGTCTTAGCATAGTTATTATTTAGCCTTTTGAGATTTCGTCTGATAATTCATTTGTGTCATCACTTTGATAAGGAAAAAATTCTTTCAATTTCTCACCAACTTCTAAAATGGCTAATTCCAATCCTTTTTCAAATTCACCCTTTTTAAAGTACGAAAGCATCAATTCTTTTTCAGCATCCCAAAAATTAGTTGGCACTTTATCATTGATTCCTTTATCTCCAATTATGGCAAACTTTTTACTTTCTACAGCAACGTAAAACAACACGCCATTTCGCAATTCAGTGGTATCCATTTTTAATTCATGAAACACTTCCGTTGCTCTATCAAAAGGTAATTTATCGGTACTCTTTTCAACATGAACACGAACCTCCCCTGAAGTATTTTTTTCAGCAAGCTTAATAGCATCAACTATTGCTTTCTCTTCTTCGGTGGTTAAAAATTCTTCTGGTTTAGACATCTTAAAATTCTACTTTTGGAGCAACATCACTACCTTCGGCAGCTTCATAACGCGTCATTTCTTCAAAATTACCAATAATAGAGTTTAAAATATTGTTTGGAAATTTCTTAATATGTTTATTGAACAAATTCACCACTTCATTATACCTATTTCGCGCTACATTAATTCTGTTTTCTGTACCTTCTAACTGACTTTGCAATTCTAAAAAGTTTTGATTCGCTTTTAAATCAGGGTATTTCTCAACAGTAACTAACAATCGTGACAAAGCACTTGACAGTCCTTGTTGCGCCTTTTGAAAGGCTGCCATTTTTTCTGGGGTCATATTATTAACGTCAATAGTTGTTTTTGTAGCTTCAGAACGCGCTTTTATAACACCTTCCAGCGTTTCTTTTTCATGTTCCGCATATCCTTTAACCGTCGAAACTAAATTAGGAATTAAATCTGCTCTACGCTGATAAGCACTTTCAACATTAGACCAAGCTGTTTTTGAGTTTTCTTCCAATTCAACAGATTGATTATAGAACCCTTTAACAGTGCTATACCCAATAAAAATGATGATTCCAATTACTATTAATACTATATAACTTTTTTTCATGTGTTTCTTTTTTAATTTGTTTCTATTCTTTTTATTAGTTGTGATTCTTTATGGTTTGTTACGTTTTAAAATCAATTTTTTAAGATAAATGCTCCTTAATTTTAATTAATTCAGCTTTTATAGTTTCAAGCCTTGTAATAATTTCGTGATTATTTTTAATTTTTTTAGGGCTTTCCTTCATCTTACTTTTTGCCCCCTCTAATGTATAGCCTTTTTCTTTTACTAAATGATAAATTAGTTTTAAATTTTTAAGATCTTCCTGGGTAAATAAACGGTTTCCTTTTTTGTTTTTCTTCGGTTTTAAAATATCAAATTCTTTTTCCCAAAACCTAATATGTGAAGTATTTACCCCAAAAGCTTTTGCTACTTCGCCAATTTTATAATATCTTTTTTCAGGTAAATCTATATACATTAGTCAAGTGATTGTCCTTCAATTTGAGCTGCTCTTTGCATCGCTACAAACTCTTCAGGAGATAAGTTACCGTAATAAAAATTAATTGGGTTTATGTGCCTATCATTTTTTATAACTTCATAGTGCAAATGTGGTGCTTGTGAACGACCGGTATTCCCCACAAAACCAATTAAATCACCTCTTTTTACTTTTTGTCTTCTTCTCACATTGTAATTGCTTAAATGTGCATAGAGCGTAATATATCCAAATCCGTGATCTATTCTAATGTGCTTTCCAAAACCTGCTGAACCTTGATCGGCTCTTATAACAACACCATCTCCAGTTGCATAAACGGCCGTACCTCTTGGAGCCGTAAAATCCATTCCTTTATGTCTTTTTCTAGCCTTTGTAAATGGGTCATTTCGCCACCCAAAACCAGATGCCATTCGTGTTAAATCTTCATTTTTTACTGGTTGAATTGCAGGTATGGCGGCAAATAATTCCTCTTTATTTTCGGCCAAATTCACAATTTCATCTAAAGACTTTGATTGAATATAAAGTT
>JADWMI010000057.1:0-3934 GCA_015767395.1 Bacteroidota bacterium
TTACAAGGCACGTATTTACAAAACCTCACAAATGCTTCAATAGCTTCTTTGGTATCATTAATTCCATCCCAAACAACATATTCATAGGTTACCCTACTTTCTGTTTTTTCATACCAATATTCTAAGGATTCTTTTAAATCCTTTAAAGGAAAAGATTTGCTGAAAGGCATAATTTCTGATCGAACTTCATCAATGGCCGAATGCAAAGAAACTGCTAAATTAAATTTCACTTCGTCATCGGCCAATTTTTTAATCATTTTTGGCAAACCTGAAGTAGAAACTGTAATTCGCTTTGGTGACATTCCCAATCCTTCTGGGGAAGTGATTTTTTCAATTGATTTTAAAACATTGTTGTAATTCATTAATGGCTCACCCATTCCCATAAAAACAATGTTTGAAAGTTTGCGATTGTGATACAATAAACTTTCTTTGTTAATGGCTGCAACCTGATCATAAATTTCATCAGGATTTAAATTTCGCATTTTCTTTAAACGCGCTGTAGCACAAAAACGGCAATCTAAACTACAACCAACCTGACTTGACACACAAGCCGTTGTTCTTGTACCTGTAGGAATTAAAACAGATTCCACAACCAATCCATCATGTAGTCTTACAGCGTTTTTCACGGTCCCGTCTTTACTACGTTGGATATTGTCTACTTCAATATGGTTTATTACAAAATTGTTCTGTAGCATTTCACGCGTTTCTTTTGAGATATTGGTCATATCTTCAAAAGTATGTGCGTTTTTACTCCATAACCACTCATATACCTGATTTCCACGAAAAGACTTATCACCATTTTCTACAAAAAAATCACGTAGTTCTTCTTTCGTTAAAGCTCGAATGTCTTTCTTTTTATCCATATCAAACAAGTTTATAAAAAGATTCCCGCAAATGCGGGAACCCAATTACTATATTATAATAAATTTCTTAGATAATTAACATCGCATCACCGTACGAATAAAATTTGTATTTTTCTTTTACTGCTACTTCATACGCTTCCATTAAAAAGTCGTATCCAGCAAAAGCACCAGCCATCATCATTAAAGTGGATTTTGGTGTGTGAAAATTTGTAATCATACAATTTGCAATACTAAAATCATATGGAGGAAAAATAAATTTATTTGTCCATGCATCGTATGTGTTCAATCGACCATTTGATGAAACTGAGCTTTCAATTGCACGCATTGCCGTAGTTCCAACAGCACATACACGCCTTTTATTGTCAATCGCTTCATTTACTACATTAGCAGTTTCTTCAGTAACAATGCATTGCTCAGAGTCCATTTTATGTTTCGATAAATCTTCTACCTCTACAGCACTAAATGTTCCCAAACCAACATGCAAAGTAACTTCAGCAAAATCAATACCTTTTATTTCCAAGCGTTTCATTAAATGTTTAGAAAAGTGTAAACCCGCAGTTGGAGCAGCAACTGCACCTTCTTCTTTTGCATAAATTGTTTGGTAACGCTCTTCATCTTCTGGTTCAACGTCTCTTTTAATATATTTTGGAAGTGGTGTTTCTCCCAATTCTTCTAATTTTTTTCTAAATTCTTCATAAGAACCATCATATAAAAAACGCAAAGTTCTTCCTCTTGAGGTTGTATTATCAATTACTTCTGCAACCAAACTTTCGTCATCCCCAAAAAATAATTTATTTCCGATTCTAATTTTTCTTGCTGGATCAACCAATACATCCCACAATCTACTTTCAGCATTTAATTCTCTCAATAGAAAAACTTCGATTCTTGCACCTGTTTTTTCTTTTTCACCATACATACGTGCAGGAAAAACTTTGGTGTTGTTTAAAATCATTAAATCACCTTCATCAAAATAATTGATCAAATCTTTGAATTGCTTGTGTTCAATCGTTTTTTCTTTTCTATTTAAAACCATTAACCGAGATTCATCTCTATGTTCTGCAGGGTATTCTGCATATAACTCCTCTGGTAATTCAAATTTAAAATGTGATAATTTCATGTATTATTTTTTTATTTTTGTGGTTATATGAAACAAGTCAATACCAATTCCTTCAAATGAGAAATTTTGTTGATACTTGTATTCATATTTTTTAGAATGCTGGCAAATATACAACATCGACATAGGCGTTGTCAAGTGATTTGCAATAAAACTTTGTTAAAGAGTTTCTTAGAGTGATATTTTCGCTAAATCTTTCCAAAAAGTTGGATACGATTTTGAAACCACATTTTCGTCTTCAATTTGAATAGGAACCTTTATTGCCAAAGGAGCAAAGGCCATTGCCATTCTATGATCATCGTAGGTTGCAACACTTATATTTTTGTTTATTGTGGTCGAAGGTTTTAAATGTAATGTTTCATTGGTAATTTCAACCTCACCACCTAATTTTTCAATTTCACTTTTTAATGCCACCAACCTATCTGTTTCTTTTATTTTTAAAGTATGAAGACCTGTTAAATAACATTCAATCCCCAAACCAAAACAAGTTACCGCTATTGTTTGTGCAATATCTGGGGCATTTATTAAGTCTAACGTTAGTGATTTTTGGTTGTTAGTTGTTGGTTGCTGGTTGGTTAATACCATTGAATTCTCCTCAAAAACAGTTTTCACTCCTAAAATTTTATAAATTTCAGTTAAAACAGAATCGCCTTGCAGACTGTTTTTTTTGTATGATGACAATGTGATTTCCGCATTTGGACTCAAAGCCACAAAGCTGTAAAAATAAGACGCTGAACTCCAATCAGATTCCACAACAACCGTTTTAGCATCAATCGAAGGTTTTGGTTGAATTGATATACTATCATCATCCCAGGAAAGTTCAATTCCTAATTCGGCTAATAAAGCCAAAGTCATTTTTATATATGGCACCGAAGTTATTTCTCCCTTAAATTTCAGTTTTAAACCATTTTGAAGTGTTGGCGCTATTAATAATAACGAAGAAATATATTGACTACTCACATTCCCATCAATTTCAACAAAATCTTTTACCAATTTTTTACCAGTAATTTTTAATGGTGGATATCCTTCCTTTTCAACATAATCAATATCCGCCCCCAAGGATCTTAAAGCATCAACCAAAATTTTAATAGGCCGATCTTTCATTCTTCCAGAACCTGTTAAAACAACTTCAGAATTTTCTTTTACAGAAAAATAGGAAGTTAAAAAACGCATAGCCGTACCCGCATGACCAATATTTATTTCATTTGACGTACTTGCCAACGCTTTTTGCATTAACACTGAATCATCTGAATTTGAAATATTTTCAATAGTCAAATTTTTATAAAATTGTTGTAAAACCAATAACCTATTTGTTTCACTTTTTGAACCTGTAATTTGAATATTACCACTTACAGTTTTGTTTATTTTATTAATTTTTAACGACTCCATGTTATGCTCTGTTTGTGGTTAATGTTAAAATAATTTTTAATAGATTTACTATTCAGTTACTTTCAATCAACTCAACTTTCTATTATGAAAAAATACTTTTTATTGGTATGCTGTTTGTTTTTTATTACAGCCCACAAAGTTAACGCACAAAAAATAGTATCCAAATTTAGTGAAGAATATTATAAATCAATTGAATGGCGAAATATTGGTCCGTTTCGAGGCGGACGAAGTGCCGCGGTTGCGGGAGTTCCAAACAAAGCAAACTTATATTATTTTGGAGCAACAGGTGGTGGTGTATGGAAAACTACCGATGCAGGTAATACCTGGCAGAATATTTCTGATGGTTTTTTTGGTGGTTCGGTTGGGGCTGTTGCTGTAAGCGAATCTGACAATAATGTGATTTATGTTGGAAACGGTGAAGTAACCATTCGTGGAAATGTATCTTCAGGTGATGGTATGTGGAAAAGTGTTGATGCTGGAAAATCATGGCAAAATATTGGCTTAAAAAATGCGCGTCATATTCCGCGTGTTAGAATAGATCCAAAAAATTCAGACATTGTATATGCAG
>JADWMI010000057.1:4034-5638 GCA_015767395.1 Bacteroidota bacterium
ATTTATGCCGACACACAGGACGAAGATATTGTTTATGTATTAAACGTTAATTACCATAAATCTAAAGATGGAGGGAAAACTTTTAAAACCTACAATGCACCACATGGAGATCACCATGATTTATGGATAGCTCCGGAAGACAATCAACGTATGATTATTGCCGATGATGGTGGTGGACAAATAAGTTTTGATGCTGGTGAAAACTGGAGTACTTATATGAATCAGCCAACAGCCCAGTTTTATAGAGTGGTAACCGATAATAATTTTCCGTACAGAATTTATGGTGCTCAACAAGATAATTCAACAATCAGAATTTCTCACCGCACCAATGGAGGTACTATTGGAGAAAGTGATTGGGAAAGAACTGCAGGAGGCGAAAGTGCTCATATTGCCGTTGATCCTTTAAATAATGATATCGTATATGGTGGTAGTTATGGTGGTTTTCTAACACGTGTAAATCATAAAACTGATGAATCTAGAGCCCTTAACGTATGGCCAGATGACCCAATGGGTCATGGAGCAGAAGATATGAAATACCGTTTTCAATGGAATTACCCTATCTTCTTTTCACCGCACAATAAAAAGAAGCTATACACCACTTCAAATTTTGTCCATGTAACTTATAATGAAGGACAATCATTTAAAGTTATTAGTCCAGATTTGACAAGAAACGATCCAAAAACACTGGAAGTATCGGGAGGCCCAATTACAAAAGACAATACAGGTGTTGAATATTACGGAACTATTTTCGCAGCTGTTGAATCACCTTATGAAGAAAACTTAATATGGACTGGGTCAGACGATGGATTGGTGCATATTACAACCGATGGTGGTAAAAACTGGAATAATGTAACCCCAAATAAAATGCCAGAATGGATGATGATTAACTGTATTGAGGTTGACCCGTTCACTGCCGGAGGCGCTTATATTGTGGGTACACGCTACAAACTTGGAGATTACACTCCTTACATTTATAAAACAGCCGATTATGGTAAAAGCTGGAAATTAATTACCAATGGTATTGCATCTGAACATTTTACAAGAGCACTTCGAACAGATCCAAATAGAAAAGGTTTGTTATATGCTGGAACTGAAAACGGTATGTATCTTAGTTTTGATGAAGGTGAAAATTGGCAACCATTTCAGTTAAACTTACCCATTGTTCCCATTACCGATTTGACTGTAAAAAACAACAATTTGATTGCTGCCACGCAAGGTCGATCGTTTTGGATTATTGATGACTTAACACCTTTGCATCAAATGAATGAAAGCCTTACTTCAAAAGAAATATTTTTATTCAAACCAATGGATAGCTACCGAATGAGTGGTAGTAAAAGGACTTCAAAAACTGCTGGTCAAAATCATCCTGGCGGGGTTATTGTAAATTATTATGTTAAAAACATTGAAGAAAAAGACACCTTAAGCTTGTCCTTTTACGATAACCTTGGAAAACACATTAAAACATTTTCAACAAATCCAGATAAAGATCAAAATGAAGAAGAACTAAAAGTTGAAGATGGTGCAAATACTTTTAACTGGAACATGCAATATCCCGATGCTGAAAAAGTTAAAGGTATGATTTTGTGGTGGGCTTCATTAAAAGG
>JADWMI010000057.1:5738-11170 GCA_015767395.1 Bacteroidota bacterium
AAATTGGCACATTTAAATTCTTTAAGTGCTATTGGAGATTATAAACCAACAGATCAATCCATTGAGTTTAAAAATGAAATTACAATTTTAATTGATGCTGAATTGGCAAAGATTTACGCGATTTTTGAAACAGATGTAGTGATGCTTAACAAAAAAGTGAAGCAAAGTGAAATTAATTTAATCAACTTCGATTAACAAAAGAAGTTGTTTAAAAGCAAATGAAATTATTATAGTCAAACTGAGCTTGTCGAAGTTGGTATTAAATATCAATATTCAGCATATTTCGACAGGTTCAATATGACACAAAATCAACAATTTAAACTGCCTTTTTTATTTTTTTATAAACTTATAATAACCTGCCATAAAAAGTCCATAAATTGCAGATATGACCACCTGTACTTTCACAAATGGTTGCCAAGCTTCTTCAGAAAAATATTGAGCGGTCATTCCTGAAAAACTTCCTGTTTGAAAAATGGCCATTACAATTTTTATCAGTGAAACGACTACTAAAAATATGAGTCCAAATCTTAAAGTTAATTTTAAAAACGATTGACTTTTATATTGATTCATTTATTGAAGTTTTTTATTATTGTGATGACGATCGTGATCTCGCTTTGTTTTTACATCCATTTTTTTATCAAAAGAAGCTTGTAAATCAATACCTGTCTGGTTGGCTAAACATAAAACAACAAAAACAACATCGGCTAATTCTTCACCTAAGTCTTTATTTTTATCGCTCTCTTTTTCACTTTGCTCTCCGTATCTGCGGGCAATAATGCGGGCAACTTCTCCAACTTCTTCAGTGAGTTGCGCCATGTTTGTCAATTCATTAAAATAACGTACACCGTGTTCTTTAATCCAATTATCAACTACTAATTGCCCTTCTTTTAAATCCATCCTAATTTAAATTTTTATAAAGCTCAAATATAATGAACTTATCAATTACTTTTTATTATTTAAGAAATTTCAAAAACGCTTCTCTTGAAATTTCACTAGCTCCCAAACTTGCCAAATGATTGTTATAAACTTGACAATCTATCAATTTATAATGTTCTTTTTCTAACTTTTGAGTCAAATAAATAAATGCCAACTTTGAAGCATTGCTTACTTTGCTAAACATACTTTCTCCACAAAAAACATGACCCAAATCTATGCCATACAGACCACCTACCAATTCATCATTTTGCCAAACTTCAACTGATTTTGCAATTCCATTTTCATACAATTTCATATACGCTTGCTGCATTTCGTTGGTAATCCAAGTCCCGCCCTGACCAACTCTATACATGTTTTTACAATTTGAAATTACTTCAGCAAAATTTTGATTGAATGTTATATTAAACGCATTCTTTCGAATGATTTGCTTCATACTTTTTGAAATTTTCAAATCTTTTGGAAACAATACCATTCTAGGATCTGGACTGTACCAAATAATTGGTTCACCTTCATTATACCATGGAAAAATGCCACTTTTATAAGCCAACTTCAATCTTTCAACCGATAAATCACCACCTATTGCTAACAGGCCATCTTTATCCGCTAAGTGAACTGGAGGAAAAGCTATTTCTTTTGAGAGTAAATACATTCGTTTGGTATTATTACAAATATAGGTAAACAAAAAAAAGAGAAAAGTTTTCACTTTTCTCTTTTTTAATATTGTCAAAACTTACTTAAAACGGTAAGTCATCTGGCTCACTATCGTCAACTTTTGTTGTCGTTTCAAAATTATCTGCAGGAGGCATTGGAGGGGCAACTGAAGATCCTTCAGCTTGCGCCGCTTCAATTCTCCATCCTTGAACAGAATTAAAATATACTGCAACACCTTCTGGATTAATCCATTCTCTACCTCTTAAGTTAATAGACACTTTTACATCTTGCCCTACTTGGTAGCTGTTTAATAAATCACATTTATCTTGCACAAATTCTATCATGATCATTTGTGGATACTGCTCGTTTGTTGTAACAACCATTTCTCTTTTTCTAAAACCGCTTGCTCCAAAAGTTTTAGTTTCGTCAATTTTTTTAATTTTTCCTGTAACTTCCATGTTTCAAATTATTTCATTAAAAGCACTTTCCAAGCGCCAATTACATCATTGTTTTCAATAAATACTTTCGCAAATGTATGTTTTTTTACCAAATCTACCCCAATATATTGGACATGTTCTTTTGCAAACTTATCAACATCATTTCCTGAAGGGATCTCTTCAACATTCCCTAACATTCCCAAATCGTTCCCTGTTAAGACAGTACTATTTCTAATTCCCGAAGGAATGGCGTCAACACCTATTCCCAATACAGACAACGGTTTTTTTATTTCAAAAAAACCTTCTTTAGCTCTCGAATAATAATTACCTCCTGCCCTTGCAACCAAATCTAATTTTTCTTGGTTTATTGCGCCGCTATCATCTAAAAAAGCCTTTTTAATATGTAATTTAACCACTTCACAAATAATTAAATTTCCAGCACCTCCTTCTTTTCCAAGTGCTACTACTTCATTCACCTTACATTCAAATTGAATAGGTGATTCTGCAACTCTAAAAGGTTTTACTTTTTCTGAAGCCAGCATCGTAAATCCAGCTTTCACAAATTCATTTACACCTTGAGCATATTCAGAACTTGACAATGACATTTGCTGCACAATCTCATAATTCACTATATTTATGACAACTTCTTTTGTTACTTTTACATTGTTAAGTGTATGTTTTGTTGTATTTCCACGAACCCTTCGTGCTGGTGAAAAAATTAATATTGGCGGATTTGCACTAAAAACATTAAAAAAACTAAAAGGGGATAGATTAACATTTCCTTCAGCATCAATTGTACTTGCCAAGGCTATGGGCCTTGGAGCAACGGCGCTTAGTAAATACCCATGTAATTTAGGTGTTGAAATATCTGATGGATTTATACTTAACATAAGCAGTTGCTTTCTAACAAATATAAATATTTCAATTTTAAAATAATATCAATTATATTTTTTAGTTATATAAACTTATCATTTATATTTGAACAATGGATTCATACAAAAACTCCCAAATAATTAGATGGATAGCAATTGCATCCTCTTTTATAATTGTAGCACTAATTTTGTGGAACACTTACGATTTTTTTAATAAATTTAAAAATGAAGAAAGATCGAAAATGGAAGTCCTTGCCAAGGCCTATGAAAGCTTAAGCATTGCCGATTTGAATGCTGACATTTCTCTTGAATATCAAATTATTGGAAATAATAGTAATATCCCTATGATTATTACCAATGAAAAAGACAGCATTACGGATTGGTCAAACTTGGATTCTATTAAAACAAAAAAACATCAATATTTATTAAAACAGTTAGTCATAATGAAAAGCCAAAACGAGCCCATTATTATGAGTTACAAAAACGCAGATATTAATCAACTTATTTACTACCGAGATTCAGATTTATTGACCAAATTAAAATACTATCCTGTTGCCCTGATTTTAATTTTATTTTTATTTGCCAGTGTTATTTACATGTTTTTTAAATCCAATAAAGTTGCTGATCAAAATAAATTATGGACAGGAATGGCAAAGGAAACGGCCCATCGAATTGGAACTCCACTATCATCATTATTAGGTTGGGTTGAAATTTTACGCCTCGAAAATACTGATGAAACCACTGTACAAGAAATAGAAAAAGATGTGCAACGACTAAATGTTATTGCTGAAAGGTTTTCAAAAATTGGTTCAGTACCTGTACTCGACAAACAAAATATTGTTGAAGTCACCAGCAATTCCTTTAACTATTTAAAATCCAGAAGTTCAAAACAAGTTATTTTTAATTTTAAAACCAGCAACCCTGAAATTTACGCAAATCTAAATCTTCAATTATTTAGTTGGGTGATAGAAAATTTAGTTAAAAATGCCATTGATGCTATGGAAGGAAAAGGTAAAATTAGTTTGAATATTACCGAAAATGAAAACGCTGTCGTTATTACAATTTCCGATACTGGAAAAGGTATATTGAAAAACCTGCAACAAAAAATATTTTCACCAGGATTTACCACTAAAAAACGGGGTTGGGGGCTAGGACTATCACTAGCCAAACGTATTGTTGAAGATTATCACAATGGTAAAATCGCTGTATTAAAATCTGAAATAGGAAAAGGAACAACCTTTTCCATTAACTTAAAAAAATAAGGCTACAAATTAAGGGCAATTGCTTTTGCCATAGCTTCAAATTCTTCTTTCTCTAGTTGTACTTTTTTCTGAAATTGAATATCCTCCATGTTTTGCAACGGAATTAAATGAACGTGCACATGAGGAACTTCCAAACCAATAACCGACATTCCTATACGTTTACAGGGAACTGTTTTTTCTAACGCTAAAGCTACTTTTCTTGAAAACTGCATCAAACCCATATAGCTTTCTTCGTCTAAATCAAAAAGTTTGTTTTCTTCCTTTTTAGGAACCACCAATGTGTGTCCTTTTGCATTTGGATTTACATCTAAAAAAGCATAAAAATTTTCATTTTCCGCAACTCTATAAGAAGGGATTTCACCATTGATGATCTTTGTAAATATGGAACTCATAATTATTGTTTTTTCAAAAATAAGAAACCCTTTTTAATTAAAAAACTAAAAAGGGTTTTCTCAAATGTTATTTAAATTTATCCTCTGGTAATTTCTAATATTTCAAAATTCATAATTCCATTTGGCACTTGAATTTCAGCAATTTCACCTACTTCTTTACCCAATAAGCCTTTCCCAATAGGAGAATTAACAGCTAACTTACCCATTTTTATATTGGTTTCTGAGTCAGCCACTATTGTATAAGTAAACTCCATACTATTTGCTGTGTTCTTCAATTTCACTGTCGAATGAATTAATATTTTTGACGTATCTAATAAAGATTCATCAATTATTCTAGCGTTAGAAACAACTTCTTTTAACTTGGCTATTTTTAATTCTAAATATGATTGCTCTTCTTTTGCGGCGTGATATTCAGCATTTTCACTCAAATCACCTTTATCTCGCGCTTCAGCAATATCATTACTAACTCTAGGACGTTCAACATGTTCTAAATGATCTAACTCATCCTTCAATTTCCTCATTCCTTCTTCGGAATAATACGATATTTCACTCATAAATTCTCAATTTAATAAAGACAAAAAATCTCAAAACTGTTATCCAGCATGAGATTCAATACAAATGTACAAAATATTTGTAAATTGCAGCCGTTTACAAATAAACTTGAAATTAAAAATATGCGAAAGTTTTTATTGTTGTGCCTACTAATCTCTTTGTTTTCGTGTGAAAAGAATGAAACAGATGACCTATTACCTAAAGTACCTGTTGACGTTGTTGTAGACCTAAATTTACCTCAATACATTAATTTACAAACCCCAACTGGTTGGGTATATACATCTGGTGGATACAGAGGGGTTTTTATTCAAAATACAGGAATCGGGAACC
>JADWMI010000232.1 GCA_015767395.1 Bacteroidota bacterium
ATCAAATTTTGATGTGTTGAATAGCTATAAAAAAATGTTGCAAAACTATCCAAATGCAATGGTGTATTTATGGTTTCACCCCAAAGTTGGTTGTTGGATGGGTGCATCACCAGAACGCTTGATTCATTGTAGCAATCGGAAATTTAAAACCATGGCCCTAGCAGGCACGCAATCTTATAATGATACTACGGATGTTGTTTGGAAAGAAAAGGAAAGAGAAGAACAACAATTTGTGACAGATTATATTTTAAAAACGATAAGTGGAACCATTACCAACGTTACTTTTACAAATCCGTATACGGTGAAAGCTGGTAATTTATTGCATTTACGAACTGATATTTATGGAGATTTAGAAAGAGAAGATGGCATAGATAATCTGATAAAATTATTGCACCCAACCCCTGCAGTTTGTGGGTTGCCAAAAAAAATAGCTACAGATTTTATTATTGAAAATGAAGCGTATCAGCGGAGTTTTTATTCGGGTTATTTAGGAGAGTTGAAAATAAAATCTGAAACCAATTTATATGTGAATTTACGTTGTATGGAAATAAACAGTGATGAGGTTTCAATTTATGTTGGCGGTGGAATTACCGTAAATAGCAACCCTGAAAAAGAATGGGAAGAAACTGTTTTTAAAGCAGCTGTAATGAAAAAGGTTTTATAGAAGAACATAAAAACAGCTTAAGATTTCATTGTATTTTGTTTTTCTCTAGATGAGGTGAAGTTAATTACTAATAAAAGTTAAAACGTCTAAAATTGAAATGATTTCAAAATGAATTACTACATAAAGTTTCCGTAAATTTGCTTTTTAATTGTTTTTAAATGCCACAGTACCCCCAAAATGAATTAGCACAACTTTTAATTGCTTCATGCGTTGCTCACAGCGTTGCGCATGTTGTTATTTCTCCAGGTTCAAGAAATGCGCCTTTAACTATTGGTTTTTCGAATCATCCAGAAATAAAAACATATAGCATAGTTGATGAACGTTCTGCCGCTTTTTTCGCATTGGGAATAGCCCAACAACTTCAAAAACCAGTGGCCATTGTTTGTACCTCAGGCTCTGCATTGCTGAATTATTATCCTGCAATTGCCGAAGCTTTTTATAGTAATATTCCGTTAATTGTGATTTCTGCTGATAGGCCAGCGCATTTAATTGATATTGGTGACGGACAAACAATTAGACAAGAAAATGTTTTTGAAAATCATATTTTAGAATCAATTAGCTTAGATGAAAGTTTGGATGTTGAAGGTTCTATTTTAGAAATGATTCATGAGACAATTAATATTGCAAAAACACAAAAAGGCCCAGTTCATATTAACATTCCTTTTGACGAGCCGCTGTATGAAACACAATCTGACATTTTAACTTTAGAAAAAGTTTTAGAGGATTCTGAGGAAATTCCTTTGGATGTTGATGAACTTCAACAGTATGCTGACGTTTGGAATGGAGCCAAGAAAAAAATAGTATTGGTTGGGGAGCATTTTCCTGATGAATTGTTGCAAACCCAATTAACACATTTAACAAAAGATCCTTCGGTTTTAGTATTGATTGAAAATACAGCGAATGTTTCTCACGGTAAATTTATAAATAGTATTGATAAGTTAATTTTTCCATTGGAAGAATTAGAACTTGAAAAATTTCAACCAGATATTTTATTAACACTGGGAGGTTTAATTGTTTCTAAAAAAATAAAACAACATCTTAGAACATTTCAACCAAAAAAACATTGGCACGTAGATTCTAAAAGAGCGTTTGACACATTTTTCTGTTTAAAGCATCATTTTAAGATTTCACCACAATTATTTTTTAGTCAGTTTTTCTTTTTAACAAAACCTACTGAAAGTAATTTTCAACAGTTTTGGTTGGCTAAAAAAGCAACGCGTTTAAAAAGGCATCGTGATTTTACTGAAAATTGTGATTTTTCCGATTTAAAAGTTTTTGACGTTTTACTGAAGTCAATTCCGAAAAACACGCAATTGCAATTAAGTAATAGCGCTGTTATAAGATATTCGCAATTGTTTGATATTGATAAAACTGTACAAGTTTTTTGTAACAGGGGCACTAGTGGTATTGATGGTAGTACTAGTACAGCCATTGGTGCAGCCAGTGTTTCAGAGAAAAACACATTATTTATTACAGGGGATATTAGCTTTTTTTACGATAGTAATGCCCTTTGGAACAATTATATTCCAGTAAGTTTTAGAATTATTATAGTGAATAATGGTGGTGGTGGTATTTTTAGATTTATTCCTGGACCTCAAAAATCCAATGCATTGGATTATTTTGAAACAACACATCAATTAACTGCGGAACATTTGTGTAAAATGTATAAATTTGAATATTTCACAGTTAAAAACGAAAATGAATTAAATAGTGAATTGTCTAATTTTTATGAACCATCAAGGTTGCCAAAGTTATTAGAGATTTTCACGCCAAGAGAAGAAAACGATAAAATATTGAAAGCATATTTCAACAATTTAAAAGAATAAAAAATGGATTTAAAAGTAGGAGATAAGGTAGATTTAATTGTAGTAAGAAAGGCAGGAATAGGGTTTACTGTTTTGGTTGAAGAAGAGTTTGAAGGAATGTTATACCGAAATGAATTGTATCAGAAAATTGAAGAAGGACAACGTTTGGTTGGCTATATTAAAAAAATACGTGACGATGAAAAGCTTGATGTAAGTTTAAATCCAATTGGTTTTAAAAGAACGGTTGTTACCAATGAAATTAAAATATTAAATGCGTTAAAGCAAAATGACGGTTTTTTACCTTTGAATGATAAAAGTTCTCCTGATGATATAAAATATCAATTAGGAATGAGTAAAAAAGCATTTAAGAGTGCTGTAGGAGGTTTATTCAAACAAAAATTAATTCTTATTTCTGACGAAGGAATTTCAAAGTCTTAATATATATTAGTGAAAAAGAAGGGCTCATTTTTAAAAATGAGCCCTTCTTTTTTTTTTGAAAATGTTAGGTAATTGTATTTTAAATTGTATTTAAGTTTTTACTCAATGCATCTTTATGAACCATAACCGAAATGGTTTTTAACTTAAAAAATGCTTTACTCATATAAATATAGCCATCATTACCTATTCGATTAGAATTCGTTCCCCAAGAGTTTTTTACTTTGTAATATTCAGTTCCATTTTGATCTTTAACCAAACCAATAATATGCATTAAATGGTCATCGGTTGTATTGAAATTTTCAAATTCAGCCTGTCTAAATTCAGGAGTGATAATTTCTTCTTCAACAACATAGGTTAACGATCTTTCGTTTTTTGAATCCTCATTTGGAATAACGGCAATTCCATATTTTGAAGAAAATGTTTTTTCAGAAACATCACAGTCTAGTGCCAAGGTGTATCCTTTTTTTAATGCGTTATCAACTTCCTCAACCAATTGATCTAGTGGGATATTGTAAAAACTTCCATTTGAAAAATTATCAGGAATATTTAGAATAAATTCTGACTGAAATGGCTGATGCAAAAATGAAGTTAATGTAATATAATTATTCGGATTTATTTTGGTCATTTTTAAAAATGACTTTGAAGTGTATTGCTTTTCGTTGTATTCAAATTCACTTGGAGGTGTTCCTAAATGAATATTCAAAATGGAATCAACAGCAAACTTCCAATTGGTATATTTAGAATTTTGATCATTTTTAATATAAGCATCAAGTACTTTTTGAAGCTCAGGAACAATTTTTTCATGATCGTGTTTTTTTACATTATCTAACAAACCAGTATAGGCACTTTCAGGCATTAATCCGTTTAGTTTTATCGAATTTAAAACATCGTGTGCCAAACCACCTTCACTAAATTGTATTTTTCCTTGACGCATTATGTAAGCCCATGCTTTTGCATTGTATGTGTTACGAACATTGAACATTTCTGAAATATCAATCATTTCTCCAGAATCTCTAAATATCTCAGATTCAATAAATGAAGACGCTGAAAAACTCCAACAAGTCCCAGTGTTTCCCTGACTTTTAACAGCAGAAGCTTCTATATCTATTACTGTGCTGAATTCATATTTTTGCTCATTGGGTATGTTTACTTTTACAACAACATCTTCTTGTGAAAAAAGAACTGTTGAAATTAAAAATAATGCAAGTGTAAAAAATGTGTGTTTCATGGTTTGTTATTAATTTTTTGGTTCAGTGTATATTCCATCTCTTTTTGCGAGAACTCTTTCAATGTTTTCGTAATAAGCATCGGCATTTGGTTCTCCCTCATCTAATTTCATATAACCGCTTTTATAATAATTTAATGCTTGTTTTAATTTATTGCCTGTTTCATAATAGCGGCCAATATAATAATCTCCAATAGGTGATTCTTTATATAGCTTATT
>JADWMI010000233.1 GCA_015767395.1 Bacteroidota bacterium
CTTTCAATGCTTTTTTCATGACTATAACTTATTTTATTATGAATACAAAGATACCTGATTATACTTTAGATTTCATGAGCATAAAAAAACTTCTCTTCGTATTTAGTTGACACTAAATATAAAGAGAAGTTGAAAATATTATAAACTTAACTAAATTATTTTCTGTTTTGCTCCAAATATCCTAAAACATAAACAGCTGGTGCATTCCAGTTAATACAAACTTCGTTGGAAGCATAACTGCCTTCCAAATCCATATAAGATTTGGCTGGAAATTTACTTTGGTATTCGATTGTTTTAGCATCTTGTCTATCTTTATTTGGCCCACCTGCAATGAACCCAGGAACTGGATCTACAATCCCGTCTGCACCACTTGGGCGATGGTGTGGAAACATAACTCTTTTTGATCCAAAGCCGGTTAAAAAGCTATAGCCTGTGGCATTTTTTCCATAAATATAATCGTTAATTTGCTCAGCACCAATTAGGTATTTTTCTTCTCCCGTTAACTTATGAGTCATACATAAAATCATCGCTTGATTTAATATATCACTATTTGAGCCCCATTCATATTTTTCTAAAGCAATATTATATGGATTGACTGCTATTTTTTCCAATATAGCATCTGCCAATTTTACTTGATTTTGAGCTATTGCTGATGCAAATTCTTCATCTAATAATTCCTTATTTTCCAATAAAGAATGAAATGCATTATTTCTTACAAAAAACTTCCAACTGTTGGTTAGTTGGTGAATATATGGCTCCTCATTTTCTTTTAAATAAGTTAAATAATCTTCATTTTTAGTCGTAATAAATAACTCTGCAGCTGCCCAATAAAAATCATCCGAAAACTTAGTGTCATCATAAGCTCCTGTATTAACGTCTTCTGGATTTTTATCAAAAGCTACATTGTTATTTTTAATAGCCCATTTCCAAGCTTTTTCTGATGCAGCTAATGCTGTTTTTGACCATTCTGTATCAACATGACTATAAATCCTTGAAGCTTGAGCCAATACAGCAGCAAAATTTAATGTGGCAGCTGTGCCTTTTCCTATAATCATACGTTGTAAATCATATTCATTTGGCATAATAATACCACTAAAATTTTTAGCTGTTAATTTATGATACACACCACCATCAGCATCTTGCATGGTAATAATCCAATCCAACTCATATTTTAATTCATCAGCTAAATCACTTATTCCATTTCCACTTTCCGGAATATTTAAAGTGTCATCTGAAATAGCATCAGGATATTGCGCTAACAACTGCAACATCTGACCGGTCGATAAAGCGCCGTTTACAATATATTTCCCATAATCACCAGCATCATACCATCCACCTGGAGAATTTAAACTACCCTTTGAATATCCTGAAGACGGGTGATATACGCAATTATCATCTGGGTGACCTGCTTCACGTTTATATATTCCACCAAACTCTTCTTCAATAGGCATTGATGCTCTTTGAAAATAATAACTTTTTATAGACGCATTTAAAGCCTCATTGTATATGCCATTTTTAATTTCAAAGGGATACGAATTAATTTTACCATCAACTATAACAGTATAAACACCTTCTGTTTTTAATGAACTAAAATCGCCCATTAACACTTGTTCTCCAGAAGCTTCCCACAAACCACTATTGATTAATTCTCCATCGAAAACGGATTCATTATTTTCATTAATTATTTCGAATGAACTAGCTTCAACATCAGCGACAACAAATTGTTTTACAGAATTCGGATAAAATCCAATTTGGTTGATTCGTATGGCTTCACTTAAAGTTGTTTCTTGTTGTTTTGATTTACATGACACCACCAAAATGGCAGTTAAGATTACAAAAAATGATATTTTTTTCATGACTTTAAATATAATTAATTCTTCCATTTTATTTTTTTAATTCAGATTACAAATCCATAATTGATTCTGCAACTACAAATTTACATTTTTTATACCTTAATTAATTGATCAAACTTAACCTATTAAAAACAGCATAATTAATACTATTTTGTCATAAACTAAACACAAAATAAAACTCTTTGGAATAATAAAAATTTAGTACTTTGCGTCTTCTGAAAAACACCATAAATGAAAGTATGTATTGCTGAAAAACCAAGTGTTGCACGTGAAATTGCTACCGTATTAGGTGCGAATACAAAACGTGATGGTTATTTTGAAGGCAACGGTTATGCCGTAACTTATACTTTTGGACACCTGTGTACGCTTTTTGAGCCTAACGATTACAAACCTTATTGGAAAAGTTGGGATTTAAATAATTTACCAATGCTCCCTGAGAAATTTAAAACCAAAGTTGTAGCAAACGATGGTATTAAAAAACAATTCAACATTGTTAAGAGCTTGTTTGATAAAGCAGATGTTATCATAAACTGTGGTGATGCTGGGCAAGAAGGAGAATTGATTCAGCGGTGGGTAATTAATCAAGCTGGTTATACCGGTAAAATAGAACGTTTATGGATTTCATCCTTAACTACTGAGGCAATTAAGGAGGGGTTTCAAAATTTAAAACCTTCTGAAAATTACGACAATTTATATTATGCTGGATTTTCAAGGGCTATTGGAGATTGGTTATTGGGAATGAATGCAACCCGTTTGTACACGGTAAAACACGGTGGTTACAAACAAATGTTGTCTGTTGGTCGGGTACAAACCCCAACATTGGCAATGGTTGTAAATCGTTTCAAGGAAATTGAAAATTTTAAACCGCAACCCTACTGGGAATTACAAACAATGTATAGAGAAACCTTGTTCAATTATGAAGAAGGCCGTTTTTTAAAAGAAGAAGAAGGTGAAGTTTTTGCGAATAAAGTAAAAGAAAGTGATTTTGAAATTGTTTCTATATCAAAAAAAGCAGGGAAAGAATACGCACCTAAATTATTTGACTTAACGGGTTTACAAGTGTATTGCAATAACAAGTTTGGTTTTTCAGCCGATGAAACTTTAAAAATAGCTCAAAAATTATACGAACAAAAAGTGGTAACATATCCAAGAGTTGACACTACCTTTTTACCAAATGATGTGTATCCAAAAGTCGCTGGAATATTAAAAAATCTAACAAATTACAGCGCTTTAACACAACCATTGTTAGTAAAGAAAATAAAGAAATCTACCAAGGTTTTTAACGATAAAAAAGTAACAGATCACCATGCTATAATACCAACTGGAATTCAAATAAATTTACAATACAACCAACAACAAGTATACGATATCATCACAAAACGTTTTATAGCTTCTTTTTATGAAGAATGCGAAGTTTCAAATACCACTGTAATTGGAAAAGCAGCTGATGTTAGCTTTAAAACAACTGGTAAGGAAATTATTAAAGACGGTTGGCGCGTTGTCTTTAAATCTCCTGAATCAACAAAAAAAGAGGTTGGTGTTTTACCTTCTTTCATTAAAGGTGAAAGAGGATCACATGAACCTAGCTTTTTAGAGAAACAAACCAAAGCCCCTAATAATTTCACAGAAGCTACCTTACTTAGAGCCATGGAAACTGCAGGCAAACAAGTGGATGATGAAGATTTACGTGAATTAATGAAAGAAAATGGTATTGGCAGACCTTCAACACGTGCAAATATTATTGAAACACTGTTTAAAAGAAAATATATTGAAAGAAAAAAGAAATTGCTTTTACCTACACAAACTGGAGTTCAATTGATTGATACCATTCAAAATGAATTGTTAAAATCTGCTGAATTAACAGGGCAATGGGAAAGCCGTTTGAAACAAATTGAGCAAGGAAAATTTAATGCCGGGACTTTCATAAAAAATATGAAAAAAATGGTAGATAATTTAGTCTACGAAGTGAGGTCTGAACAAAAAAGAGCCAATATTTCGCAAACTGCTATTGCATCTGAGAAAAAACTGCAACCTCCTACAAAAAAAACGAAAGGAATTACCCAAGAGAAATGTCCAAAATGTAAAAAGGGAACCATTCTAAAAGGAAAAACAGCATTTGGTTGCAGCGCATATAAAAATGGCTGTGACTTGAAACTACCTTTTACCTTTTTAGATAAAAAAATATCTGAAAATCAATTTATTAGATTGTTACAAAAAGGTTGCACTGTAAATTTGAAAGGTTTCAAAAAGAACAACGAAAATGTTGAAGGCTTGATTCGGTTTGATGAAGGTTTCAATTTGAAATTAGAAGGGAAAAACACTTCGACTTCGCTCAGTGACCAAACAATAGTTCCAGAAACAATTAGCTGTCCGAAATGTAAAAAAGGTACCATTCTAAAAGGAAAAATAGCTTACGGTTGCAGTGCGTACAAAAACGGATGTGATTTTGTTTTTTCTTTTGATGCCATTAGAAAAAAAGCTGCCGGGC
>JADWMI010000234.1 GCA_015767395.1 Bacteroidota bacterium
ATCAAAAACCTGATTTTAGTGGAAGTAACCTTCTTGCAATTAGTTTTGGAACTGAAAGTTATTTTATTGATAGTGAGAAACAGATTTGGATTCCTTCAAAGGAAGTTTCAAATCTTGAAATTACGGGTCTTTATAAAGTGCGAAAAAGTAGTACAAATATTAGAGAAACGTCTGAAGATCCAATATATCAATCATCTATTAGTAATGTTGAAAAAATAGCAATTAAAATTCCAAAAGGGACATATAGTGTTACCGTTTTAATTTCAGAGCTGAATAAAGATCAAAATCAGATTTATGAATTAAATAAAAAGCAAAATTCAAATAACCAAAATAACCACAATAGTAATATTATTATAAATGGCAAACAGATGCCCTTTGATAAAATACGTCCTTTTTACAAAAAGGATATTACAGTAGAAATAAATGTCAAGAATAAATTAATAATAGAATCTCAAACCTCTGAGCTATTTTCAATCTCTGGGTTATTAATTAAAAAAAAATAAAATGAAATTAAAAAAACACGTCCTATTATTCGTAATAGCGATTTCATCTGGGTTTATAAGTTTGAAGGCTCAGTCTTCTGAGGTTAATTCAAGTTTGAATTCAAAAAATCCTGTAATGGAATCCTTTATTGATGATCTATTGAATAAGATGACTCTTGAAGAAAAAATAGGACAAACCGTACTTTTTTCTGCGGGTTTTGAAGTTACCGGTCCTACTTTGGATGATAATTATGTTTCTTATTTAAAAGAAGGAATGTTGGGAGGTATATTTAATATTCATTCGGCAAAAGGAGCAAGAGAATTTCAAAAAATTGCTGTAGAAGAAACAAGGTTAGGCATACCATTATTATTTGGTTACGATGTTATTCATGGTTTTAAAACAATATTTCCAATTTCGTTAGGAGAAGCAGCCTCATGGGATTTAGAAATGATAGAAAATGGAGCAAGAATAGCAGCTATAGAAGCATCAGCTGCTGGTTTACATTGGACATTTGCACCTATGGTTGATATTGCAAGAGATCCTCGTTGGGGGCGAATTTCAGAAGGTTCTGGAGAAGATGTTTATTTAGGGAGTTTAATAGCAAAGGCAAGAGTGAAAGGTTTTCAAGGAGGTGATTTATCTAAAAACAATACCATTTTGGCTTGTGCAAAGCATTATGCAGCTTATGGAGCAGCTCAAGCGGGAAGAGATTATAATACAGTAGATATGTCAGAAAGAGAGTTAAGAGGAACTTATTTGCCGCCTTTCAAGGCAGCTATGGATCAAGGAGTAGCTACTTTTATGACTTCTTTTAATGAATTAAACGGAGTTCCGGCATCAGGAAATGAGTTTTTAATAAGAGATATTTTGAAGGATGAATGGGGTTTCGAAGGTTTTGTTGTAACAGATTATACGTCAATAAATGAAATGATTCCGCACGGTTATTCAAAAGATGAAAAACAAGCTGGTGAACAGGCAATGAATGCAGGTGTAGATATGGATATGCAAGGAGGTATTTACTTAAGAAATTTAAAAACGTTGGTTGAAGAAGGTAAAGTGTCGGAAGATAAAATAACCGATGCTGCAAGACGAATTTTAAGTTTGAAATATCAACTCGGTTTGTTTGAAGATCCATACAGGTATAGCGATGAGGAGCGAGAAAAAGAAAATATACTGAAAGCTTCTCATTTGGAAAAAGCACAAGAAATGGCAACAAAATCATTGGTATTATTGAAAAATGAAAATGCGGCATTACCACTTGATAAAAATAAAAAAATAGCATTTATTGGACCTTTGGTTAAAGATGAAAGAGAAATAATTGGTTCATGGTCGGGAAGAGGAGAAAGAGATGGAAGGGCTGTAAGCGTTTATGAAGGCATATTGGCGCTATTGGGATCTTCAAAAAATATTAGCTATGCAAAAGGTTGTGAAATTGAAGGTAATGATACTTCTAATTTTAAGGAAGCCATTAATGTTGCAAAAAATGCAGATGTAGTTGTAATGGTAGTTGGCGAAAATGAACGTATGAGTGGAGAAGCGAGATCTAGAACAAATTTAGATTTACCTGGAGTGCAAAAGCAGTTAATTGCTGAAATTAAAAAAACCGGTAAGACTTTAATATTGGTTTTGATGAATGGGAGACCGTTAACCTTAGAGTATGAAAATAGCGTGGCAGATGCTATTTTAGAGGCTTGGTGGCCTGGAACAATGGGTGGTGCTGCGATAGCGGATGTTATTTTCGGAAACTACAATCCATCTGGAAAAACACCTGTTACTTTCCCAAGAAATGTTGGTCAAATACCTATTTATTATAATTACAAAAATACAGGTCGTCCTTGGGATCCGAAAAAGAAAGGTGATAATTATAAATCAAGATATTTAGATTCTCCAAACACTCCATTATTTCCTTTTGGGTATGGACTTAGCTATACGACTTTTGAATATTCAAATTTAAAGCTAAATAAAAATGAATTTGAGTTTAATCAACCTATTGAGGTTAATATAACGATAACCAATACGGGTGATTTTGATGGTGAAGAGGTTATTCAACTTTACATTCAAGATTTATTTGGGAGTGTTACAAGACCTGTAAAAGAGTTAAAACGATTTAAAAAAGTAATGTTTAAACATGGAGAATCAAAAACAATATCTTTTACATTAAGCTCAGATGATTTGGCTTTTTATACTGCAGATATGAGTTTTAAAGCCGAACCTGGAGTTTTTAAACTTTTTGTAGGAACTAACAGTCAGGATGTTTTTGAAACAAGTTTTGTACTAAAGTAAATAATCATTTTATAAAATTTAAAAATAATAATAAATAAAATCAATGAAAAATTCTTCAAACAAAAGCATTAATATTTATTTTATCACAATTGTAATAACCTTAGGAGGTTTATTATTTGGATATGATACAGGGGTTATTAACGGAACTCAATTTTATTTTTCAAAATATTTTGAACTAACGGGTGCTTTAAAAGGCTTTATTGTAAGTAGTGCTTTATTAGGGGCATTAGTTGGTGCTGCATTTTCTGGGATACTAAGTAAAGGTATTGGAAGGAAAAACTCATTAATTATTGCGGCGGTGTTATTTACGGTTTCAGCTTGGGGTTCTGGATTGCCAAGTATATTACCTGAATCAATTTCATTGATGGTGTTTTTTAGATTACTTGGAGGTATTGCAATTGGTATGGCTTCAATGAATGCACCAATGTACATTGCGGAAATTGCTCCAGCAGAGAAAAGAGGGAATTTAGTTACTTTTTACCAATTAGCTATTGTAATAGGATTCTTTGTTGTTTTTCTTGCTACTTATTTTATTGGTAACGGAATGACTGAGAGTCAGAATATTTCAACAGGTTGGAGATATATGTTTTGGTCAGAACTAATACCTGCAGGTTTGTTTTTGGGGTTATTATTTTTTGTTCCTAGAAGTCCACGTTGGCTAATGCTGAAAGGGAAAGAAGAAGAAGCGAAAAATGTTTTAATAAGAATACATGGAGAAGAAATTGCAAATGGAGAAATTGTTGAGATTAGAGCATCAATTATAAATGATGAAAATAGTGAAAAGCCTTCAATATTCTCAAAATCATTGTTGCCAATTATAATTATTGGAACTATTTTATCTGTTTTACAACAATTTACAGGGATTAATGCTGTGTTATATTACGGAGCAGATATTTTTGAACAAGCACTTGGTTTTGGAAAAGAAGATATTTTATTACAACAAATATTATTAGCAACAGTTAATTTACTATTTACTTTTATTGCCATGTTTACAGTTGATAAATTGGGAAGAAAACCATTACTTATGATTGGTGGATTTGGAATGTTAATTGGTTTTTTAATGATGGGATTCACGCTGTATTTTAGTGATTATTCTCAATTAAATTCTGCAGGAATACCAACAATTTCTTCTTCAGAAGGAATTATAAGTTTGATAGGTGTTTTAATTTTTATTGCATCATTTGCAATGTCTATGGGACCAGTAGTTTGGGTAATTTTATCCGAAATTTTCCCAAATAGAATACGTAGTGTAGCAATGTCAATTGCCGTTGCAGGTCAATGGTTAGCAAACTATTTTGTGTCACAATCTTTCCCAATAATAGTCGAAAGTGATGCCAACAAATTGCAACTTGACGGAGGAGTATGGAACAATGCATTACCTTATTTTATATTTTCTGGATTTATTATATTAATTATTGTATTTGTTTGGAAATTTATCCCTGAAACAAAAGGAAAAACACTAGAAGAAATGGAAGAATTGTTTGAGAAATAAAGATTTGGAATAGTTTATTTTATTATTAAATTGCAGTAAATATTTGTATAACCAATCAATCTAAAATCGGAACACGTTTTGG
>JADWMI010000058.1:0-4385 GCA_015767395.1 Bacteroidota bacterium
CGTTTTTCAAATGTTGATTGCATAGTTCCAGTTCCGCTACATAAAAAAAAGCTCAAATCAAGAGGTTACAATCAGGTAACTACATTTGGGGAAAATTTGGCTGAAAAATTAAACATTCCATTTGAAGAAAATGTGTTAAAAAGGATATCGTTTACAAATACCCAAACAAAAAAATTAAGACTAGATAGATGGAAAAATGTTGAAGAACTGTTTTTTGTTGAAGACCATACAGCTATGGAAAATAAACATATTTTATTAATCGATGATATTATTACCACAGGCGCTACACTTGAAGCATGTTGGAAAGCATTTGAAAAAACTAAAAACATAAAAATTAGTATTGCTTGTATGGCATACACTAAATAAATAAATTGTTATTTTGCATTAAATATTTAGTATGAATTATAGGGTTTATAAAATTCTAATCGTAATTATTGTCGTTTTTTCTTTCACCAAATGCGCTAAAAGAGGAAGGCCAACGGGCGGTGAAAAGGATGAACTTGCACCTATTTTAATAAGCGCAAGTCCATCGCATGAAAGTATTCAATTTGAGGCAAAAAAAATTAAAATCTATTTTGATGAGTATGTGAAATTAAAGGATGTAAACAAGCAGCTTATTGTTTCACCACCTCTTAAGAATACGCTTGATATTACACCTGTTGGGACAGCGAGTAAAGTACTTATTTTAAGAATAACAGACACTTTAAAAGAAAACACAACATATACCATTAATTTTGGGAATAGTGTACAAGACAACAATGAAGGAAATCCTTTAAAAAGCTTTAAATATGTTTTTTCAACAGGGTCATACATAGATTCACTAAAACTTTCAGGAGATGTTTATGACGCCTTAAGTCGAAAAACAGACAGTGAAGTGAAGGTTATGCTTTATGAAATGGATTCTACCTTTAACGATTCAATTATTTATAAAGAAAAACCAACCTATGTTTCAAGTACTTTAGATAGTACCAATTTTGATTTAACCAATTTAAAAGAAGGAAAGTATTTAGCAGTGGCATTAAAACAACCAAATAGCAACTACATTTACAACCCAAAACAAGATAAAATAGGGTTTTTAAAAGAACCCATCACATTGCCAACAACAGATACGGTTTTAAACATTCCTATTTTTAAAGAAATACTCCCATTTAAATTTACCAAGGCTATTCAAACTTCAAAAGGACATATTTATTTTGGGCATGAAGGAGATGGAAAAGATCTAAAAATAAGCTTATTAGATTCCATTTCTACAGATTCTGTCACTACACTTACGGTGTTTGAAAAAGAAAAGGATACCTTAAGTTATTGGTATCATAATATTAATAAAGATTCCCTACAATTTGAAGTAAGAAATCTCAGTTTTGTGGATACGGTAACTGTAAAATTAAAATCTTCAAAACAAGATACGTTAGTATTAAAAAGTAATTTAAGTTCAACTTTAAATCCGAGAGATACTTTTTCAATCAATGCTAGTATTCCAATTCATAAAATTGACACATCAAAAATCACACTAATTAATAAAGATTCAATTGCAGTTCCATTTTCTACAAAAACAGATCGTTATAAAGTAAATCTGTCAATTCATTTTGAAAATGAGTTTGATAATCAATACCAAATTAATTTGTTCCCAAATGCCATATATGATGTTTTTGGAAATACCAATGATACTTTGGTTTATAAAATGAGAACTAAAAAAATTGAAGACTACGGCATTGTTAATTTACAGGTTTCGAATGTGAATTCACCTTTGATTATTGAATTAATTACAGAGAAAGAGGAGGTTGTAGCCACAAAAAGAATTAGTACAAATCAAGTGGTTACTTTTAAAAATTTATCACCAAAAGATTATATTGTCAGAGCAATATATGATGATAATAACAATGGTGTTTGGGATACGGGAAATTACTTATTAAAAACATATCCTGAAAAAGTTGTATATTTTGAGGCGGCCTTAAAACTTCAAGGTAATTGGGAATTAAACGAGGTTTTTATACTAGAATAGTCCGTAAGGTGTTAATATTATAAGAGATCACTTAGAATTTATTACATTTGATAATAAAATACCTTTTGAAAAAGAACGCGATTAAAATATTAACCCCTTTTTTTATTTGCTTTTTAATAGCAAATTCATTGGCGCAAGATAAAAGCAGTCATGAGATTGGGATAATTGCAGGTTCTGCTTCATTTACAACAGACTACGGTCAACGATATGATTTTGAATCAAATGTTGGAGGGAATGTTGGACCTGGTTTTGGTCTTGTTTATTATATAACTTTTACAGATTACCGCTATCGGTGGAATCAAAGAACCAATTACTGGCAAGAGCATTTTAAAATCCGCACAGAAATTTCTTATATGACCGCGAAATTGGAACATTTTGGGAAATGGCGAAATGCAACGAAATCGAATGGTGAGCTAACTGATGGAGCTAAAAAGCTGCGAGCTCATACAGGTACAACCAAAGTGTTTAATTTAGGCGCCCAGCTCGAATTTAATTTGGTTGATATTGTTGATTTTGGATCTAGAAGAATACCGCATTTAAAATGGTCGCCATATTTAAGCGCAGGTGTTTTTGTCAATTTTTACAACCCTTCAATTTATTCTGAACTTGGGGACTGGAGAGATCCTGGAGTTTTATACCCAAAATGGGATATTAATGATTATTATTATGCAGCCCGTGATACGAAGGGAGTTACCATGTCTATTTCTGGAGGATTAGGCACAAGGTATAAAATAGGTGAATATGCGGATCTCGTATTTGAATCGCGTTGGCAGTTTTTCGTTTCTAATTATGTTGATGGTTTGAATGCAAGACAAGCTCCTGAAAATAAATTTAACGATTGGTTGCTATTTATTCATGTAGGCTATGTGTATTATCTAAATTAATACTTTTTATACAAATTTTGCAAGCTGAAGAATTACACCTAAATGTATGCCTTCATGGAATAAATTAAAATCAATGGCATCTTCAATATTGCTTAAAGTCACATTAATACTTGTAGTATATTCAGTATAGTTTTTAAAAATTCCTTTTGAATAATCTTCATCCAACTTCACAGGAAGTTGTAAAAATTGTTCTTTAATAGTTTTAAAATTTTCTTTTGTTACTTTATATTTTGGAGCTGAGCCCTTTTGGAAGTTTTCAATCATTTCCGCAGAAACCAGACATTCTAAATCTGAAAATTTGTAACATAGTAATTGTTGCGATACCAATAAATGAGCAACATTCCAAGCAATATTATTTTTAAAACCTGCAGGTATTTTATTTAATTGTTCATTTGTAAGGTTTTCAATAACTTTTAAGGTTAACTGTCTTGATTTTAGAAGTGTATCAAATCGTTTTTGCATCGTAATAGATTTTTATTTTGAAGAATTCAAATTTAACATAAAAACGCATTAATTTTACATGAATCTAGAAATAATAAAAATGAAAAAAATTTACTACCTAAAAACTTGTGATACTTGTAGTAGGATTCTGAAAGGAATGGATACTAATGGGTATGTTTTACAAGAAATTAAAACGCAACCAATAACTGTAAAACAGTTAGATGAACTATATGCATTGACAAAAAGTTATGAGGTGATATTTAGCAGAAGAGCTAAAAAGTACAAGCAAATGGATTTGAAAAATCAGGCTTTAACTGAAAAAGATTATCGACAACTTATTTTAGATGAATATACTTTTTTAAAACGACCAGTTATTATAAACGGAAAAGAAGTTTATGTTGGAAGCACTAAAAAAAGAATTGTTTAACGAGTCTTAAATATAACTTCTATATTTGTTCAATTCTATCGTTTTTTAATACTTTTACTGAAAATAAATTTATGGTTGAGGCATTGGTTATAACCCCTGTTAAAGATTCTCTGCAAAACACTTTGGAGACAATTCAATCTATTCATAAAAGTGAAATTGAAATTGAATACATTGTTTACAATGATTTTAGTAGCGAAGAAACAAAATTGGCTCTTCAAAAATGGAGTACAAAATTGCCCTTTAAACTAATCAATTTAGAAGATTTAACTAATTCTCCATCACCTAATTATCTTTTAATCCTAAAGCAAGCCCAACAACTAGCACTTGAAAAAAATATTCCGCTAATTATTGTTGAATCTGATGTTGAAATTAAACCAAATACAATTGGTCAATTACTTCAATTTAGCAAAAAGAATGAGAATTCTGGCCTTATAGGTGCCGTAACGATTGATGATTTCGGAAACATAAATTACCCTTATTTAAAATTTAAAAATAATACAAATACTGTTATTGAAACAAAAAGGAGCATCAGTTTTTGTTGTACGTTGCTCTCCATAAATTTTTTGAAAAGTTTTGATTTTAATAATTTAAATCAGAAAAAGAACTGGTACGACACTATTATTTCTAAAAA
>JADWMI010000058.1:4485-7313 GCA_015767395.1 Bacteroidota bacterium
TAATATTTTTCTTTGAAAGTAAAAATAAAGGGTAATTTTATCCGACAAAATTTTAAAGAATATTATGAGAAAATTTATATTGTTATTAGTCACTTTTTGTTCAATAAATGCAGTTTCCGGTCAAGTTTATATTTCCGCTAGTGGAGGATATGCAATTGGAAGTGCTGAAATGAAATTGGGAGAAATTATAACTGCTACTACGACTGAAAACTCATATGGTAGTTATGGCGAGGGTTTCAATTTTCAATTAAAAGGAGGTTACTTTTTTAATAAAACTTTTGGTGTTGAGTTAGGCTTTGGTTATTTACATGGAACGGATCAAACTGTTACGGAAATTAACATCCCTGAATATGGAATGGATACTAAAGCTATTGCAAGAGGGAGAGCCTTTGGTTTTACACCTGCTATTGTTTACAAATTTACAGATAACCTTTATGGTCGTTTTGGTGCTCTTTTAAAATTGGGAGGGAAAACAGAAGCAATTGTAAATAGTAGAATGCCGATAAGTCCTGATAATTTGGGTGAATTACCTTTAGGCTCTTATACAGTAGTTAACTACACCGAAGATTATCACGGAGTTTTACCTTTAGGTTTTGTAGGTGCTTTTGGATATAAATACAACTTTTCAGATGCTATTGGGATGTTTGCTGAGTTTGAATATATGGGTATTAGTGTGAAAAGAAATGATTCAGAAATTGCAGCATTAGAAGGTGGTGTTTATTTACCTGATGGATCACAAGTTGTTGAATACAATTTAGATAACTTACCTCCTGGCTTTTCAAAAACAACTGAATATGTAGATGAAATTCCTAATAATAATACAGATCCTTCTATAGAATTATCCCAAAAAGTACCTTATTCCTCTTTTGGATTGAATATTGGTATTAGTTATACCTTTTCAAAGAAATTTGATAAATAATACATTGTTATAAAACGCTAAAAAAGCCAATGGAAATCTGTAAATACAATCGTATTTACAGCTTGGTCACCATTCTTTTGACCAATATTATAATTCAATTTGAATGTTTGAGTTTAAACAAACTGTTCATTAATTTTTGAAATTATTTTTTCAACAGGAATTGTTCGCATAGCATCTTCATATCCTGGCACTTTTTTATTTCCATAGATCGAAGTTGGTAATTGGGGGAATAAATTTCTATCTGAAACCAACGAATTACTCAATGGTTGATTAAATGGTTTGAATCCAGAAAAAGGATGTGTTGCTCCCCAAAGCGAAATAACTTTCACGCCAAACATTGCAGCAATATGTCCGTTACCCGAGTCCATTGAAAGCATAAGATCCAGATTCGAAATTAGTTCTAATTCTTGATGAAAAGATATTTTTCCAGCCATGTTAATCACATTTTTCCTATTCTTAGAAGTGGAATCCAAAATTTCGATTTCCTTTTTACCACCACCAAAAAGCAAAATTTTATAATTTTCATTTTCAATTAAAGCATCAATCATTTTCTGCATTAAATCTAAAGGATATACTTTGGATTTGTACTGAGCAAAAGGGGCGATTCCAATTAATTTTTTGTGACCCTCACCAATCAAAAGAGAGGTTTCTTTATCTAATTGTTTTTTTGATGGGAATATTGGATTCGATAAGTCTAAGTTAAAACCCAGCTGTACGAACACCTTTGTATGTCTTTCAAATACCGTTGGTATTTGTTCAAATATTTTATTTTCAGGACGCGTCAATGCAGCTCTTTCAGCTCTGCCTTTATCAATAAACACGGTTGACTTCCCATTAAGAGCAAAAAGGGTTCTTAGAACCTTAGAGCGTAAAACATTATGTAAATCAACGAAGGTATCTATGTTTAGTTTTTTTAAATCAGAGAACATTCGAAACAATCCAGAAAATCCCTTGTGTCGTTCTTTTTCATCAAAAACAAAGAAATTGATAGATGGAATCGTATCAAAAAACGGTTTAAAAAAAGGGCGCGAAATTACTGTAATTTTTATTTCAGGGTATAGCAAAACGAAGGCCTTCAAAACAGGAACTGTCATGGCAACGTCTCCCATTGCAGAAAGCCTTATAACTGCTATATGTTTAATTTTTTTCGGCAATATAAACGGTTAGTTTTTACTTTTGTATAACATCGGATTCAAATCATCATCATTATACATTTTCATCTGTTTGTATACTTTTACGTATTTTTCACCAGTTGCAAAATCGTTTAACAAATCGTCAATAGCTGTAGATAAATCGACGCGTTGTTCTAACAAAACATTTAATTTTACCTGACATGTAGCTCTATGGTCTTCAGAAGCAGATAATCTAGTTGCTTCTTCATTCATATGGTAAATTTTTAAAGCCAAAATAGAAAGTCTGTCTATTGCCCAGGCTGGTGTTTCAGAATTAATTTTAGCACCATCTTTAACTTTTACATCTTTAAATTTATCTAAAAAATGGCTGTCTATATATTCAACCATGTCTGTTCTGTCTTGGTTAGATGCATCTATTTTGCGTTTTAATACCAAAGCTTCTTCAGGATTAATATCTGGTAAACGAATAATATCTTCATAATGCCATTGTACGGTATCAATCCAGTTTTTTCTATATAATAAATGTTCAAAAGAATTATTGTCAAATGGGTTTTCAAATGGTTGATCAACATTATCTAAAATGTGGTATTTGCCAATTAATTCGTCAAAAAGTTCGTTAAACTGTGTTGCTTTCATCTGTATCTCTTTTTAAATTTTCTTAAGTGATTTTATACTTGTTTCTCTAAAATATGTAAATATTCAACTGTTGCAGTTGCTTTGTGATTTCTGTTTTCTGTTTTGTCAGCCTTAAATCGCTGGTAATTGGTTGTTTTTAA
>JADWMI010000058.1:7413-11103 GCA_015767395.1 Bacteroidota bacterium
CCATATTGCCTTGCATTGTATGGTGGGTCTAAATACAAAATGTCGCCTTTTATTTTGTGAATTAAGTCATTTCCATTTTCATTAAAGACCTTGTGTGAATCGGTAGTTGATATAAATGAGGCAGGCACAAGTTTTAATGTTTTTTGTGCTGTTTTTTTTAATTGCTTTAGATATGCACCATAAACAGATGCTGTATTTGCCACTTTATCGGCACTTTCAATTAACGATGCTAATAAAAAAAAGTATTCATCTTCATTAATTTCATTTAAACATTTCCAGGTTTCAATTTGTTGGCGAATGGCATCAATTTTTCTCCCATTTTCTGCCGAGAAATACAGCCTATTTTCACTTCCATTTTCACAATATTGCTGAAAAATAAAACCATCCTTTCCTTCTAAATTATTTAATAAATCTATACGATTATCAGTTTTTAAAGAAGTAGTATTGCCAATATAATTTCTGTTTAAAACATAACTATAAAACTCAATATCATTGGCAATAACATGTTTTACCAAAGGTTTGAAATTACGCCCTACAATTCCTGTACCAGCAAATAAATCACAAAAAATTAATTGAGATAAATCACTGCCAACAGTATTTATTATTTCACTTTTTAAGAACGATGATAATTTATGTTTAGAACCTATATAATTCACTAAAATTTACAATATTAGAAATTAGAATTACAAAGATTTTTATGAATACTTTGTAATGTTTAAAATAACTTTTTGACTTCTAAATTTATTTTATTGCCCAAATAATATCCGAATAAACGGTTTTATTTTCAATTGAAATACGCTGAAGTTTTGAGGGGTTAAAATTAATTAAATAAGTTGAAATTAAACTTTTTAACCAACTAATTTCAGCTTTTAATTTCCAATGATCTGTTGGGTTATCAAAATCAATTAAAACAATAAAAAGTCTGTTTTCAAAATGCTTGCGTTGTTGGGCACTTTGATTGGTGTATAGCCATTCAATTAATTCCTGTTTATGAGAAACGGCATAAGGAATGGATTTTTTAAATCCTTTAGGCAGCACAGTGGTTTTATGGTCAAACGGAATGGGATCTATATAAAAATCTATGAATTTATTTTTTGAATTTGAATGTGGCTTAACTTGTTTGTGCTCACAGAAAATAGTCTCTACTGCTTTTGCCGACCAAAAATTATACCAGCGGTTCAAGCTGTAATTTTTTAAATTGTCGAATTGTGGATGGTCTTTAAAAGTTATATCAATTTTTTCTAAAATGGTTTCAATTTCAGCTATTTTGTATATAAAATTTGTTTGAACATCAAAGGAGTCTGCTTGTTTTCTACCCCAAAGATAGTCATACTGCCATCTTTTTTTCAACTCTTTTTCTAGCAATTCGAAGTTCATTTTTTATAGAAATGATAGTTTTGTTTTATTTTTATCCACTTCCAAATTCACCTTTCTTCCAAAAATCAGAGATCTATTGTCTTTTAAATGTCCTGCCGGAAACTCAAAAACCACAGGGAAATTATATTTTGAAACAACATCTAAAATAATTTCTTTGGCATTTTTTCCAAACGGAATGGAATTGTCGTGCATATCTGTCATTCCACCCACAATTAATCCCTTTAAATTATTAAAAAAGCCATTGCGTTTCAGGTTCATAAGCATGCGATCTATGTGGTATAAATATTCGTCTAAATCTTCAATAAATAATATTTTACCATTTGTAATTACGCTCGATTCACTTCCCAACAAACTATATAAAATAGATAAATTTCCGCCAATTAATTCACCAGAATTGGTTCCGATTTTGTTTTCTTTCGAAGAATCAATTTCATAAGATAAACTTTCTCCAAACAAACTCTTTTTTAATGAGGTCAGGGTTTCTTCAGTGCTTTTAGCAACATCTAAAGGCATCGTAGCATGTAAAGTTTCAATTCCAAAATTATGTATGTGATTGTGAAGTACTGTAATATCAGAATATCCTACAATCCATTTTGGATGTTTTTTGAAGGCTGAAAAATCTAACGCATCTACAATTCGAACGGTTCCATAACCACCACGAGCACACCAAATAGCTTTTACTTTGGGGTTGTCTAATAGTTGTTGAAAGTCAGAAGCTCTTTGTAAATCGTTGCCAGCAAATTGATTCTCTTCAAAACCAATTGTTTCACCAACGATAACTTTTAATCCCCAATTTTTCAATAAATCAATAGCAGGTTGAATTTGTTCTAAACTAATTTTTCTGGCAGTTGAAACAATTGCAACGGTATCATTTTTTTGTAAATAGGAAGGTTGAATCATAAAAAACGAAATAAATCAGATTGCAAATTACGAAAACCGAATCAACTATTCACTTTTCTAATAAACAATCCTTATTTTTGCACTTTCTTAAACAAATTTTGATGAACAATTCAAAAAGATATACCATTACTGCTGCGTTGCCATACACCAATGGCCCTGTTCATATTGGACATTTAGCAGGTGTTTATGTGCCAGCAGATATTTATGCGCGTTATTTACGTGCCACCGGAAACGATGTTTTATACATCTGTGGTTCTGATGAGCATGGCGTTCCAATTACAATAAAAGCAAAAAAAGAGGGCGTTTCACCACAAGATGTGGTTGATAAATACCACGCCATTATAAAGCAATCGTTTAGTGATTTCGGAATTTCTTTTGATAATTACTCGCGTACTTCAGCTGAAATTCATCATGAAACTGCTTCAGAATTTTTTACAAAATTATACAAAGAAGGAAAGTTTATTGAAGAGGCTACTGAACAGTTGTACGATGAAGAGGCCAATCAGTTTTTAGCCGATAGATTTGTTATTGGAACGTGTCCAAAATGTGGAAATGAAGAAAGTTATGGGGACCAATGTGAAAAATGTGGAACGAGTCATAATGCAACGGATTTAATAAATCCTAAATCGGCCATTACAGGAAATGTTCCATCTATGAAAGTTACCAAACATTGGTATTTACCGTTGGATAAATACGAAACTTGGTTGCGTGAATGGATTGTTGAAGGTCATAAAAACGATTGGAAAACAAATGTATTGGGCCAAGTAAAATCATGGTTAGATGATGGTTTAAGACCAAGAGCAGTAACCCGTGATTTAGATTGGGGAATTCCTGTACCAGTTGAAGGAGCTGAAGGCAAGGTTTTATATGTTTGGTTTGATGCGCCTATTGGTTATATTTCATCGACAAAAGAATGGGCCGCTCGAGAAGGAAAAGATTGGGAACCGTATTGGAAAGATAAAGACACTAAATTGATTCACTTTATTGGAAAAGACAATATTGTGTTTCACTGTATTATTTTCCCAGCCATGTTAAAAGCTGAAGGAAGTTATATTTTACCTGAAAATGTACCTGCAAATGAGTTTTTAAATTTAGAAGGCGATAAAATTTCTACGTCTAAAAATTGGGCCGTTTGGTTACATGAATATTTGGTGGATTTTCCAAATCAGCAAGATGTGTTGCGTTATGCTTTAACGGCCAATGCACCTGAAACCAAAGACAACGATTTTACTTGGAAAGATTTCCAAGCACGTAATAACAATGAGTTGGTAGCGATTTTTGGAAATTTTATTAATAGAGTAGTAGTACTTACCAATAAATATTACGAAGGCGTTATTCCTGAGCCAAATGAGTTGAGCGATGTTGACCTTGAAACCTTAGAGAAATTACAAAAGTACCCTGCAATTATTGCCA
>JADWMI010000235.1:0-1107 GCA_015767395.1 Bacteroidota bacterium
GGTCCGTTCTCAATAAACTGATTGATACCATTTAAATAGGCTTCAGTTTTTTTGTAGACCGTACTGTTTTTGTCTAATTTATCAATGGCTTTTTTTGATGCTTCCTCAATGCCCAAACTCACAAAAAATTGATCGTTTTTTAGCATCTCTTCCCCAAAAATTTCGGACAATTGGCCAGGTACAATTCTTTTCATCAATTCCATCTGCCATAAACGATCTTGCGCATGTACGTAGCCCAAAGCAGTCATAGCATCCAATTCGTTTTCAGCATAAATGTGTGGAATTCCAAAGTCGTCAAAATAAACAGAAGTTTCATTTTCAATGGTCGACAATTCAATTTCTCCAGTGTAAGTTGGTTTCAAAATGTTGGAATACATCCAGCCACCAGCAACAATTAATACGGCTAAAATGGCAATAAAAAGGAGTGTTTTCTTGAGAATTCGCATTTGGGAAAAAGTAGTTTTTTTTGATATTGCAAATATACGGTTTTTTACGAAACGGAAATAGTAAGAAAAATTTGTCTAAATGTAAAAAATACTTTACATTTGAAAATAATATAGTTTTAATTAATAACAAATAAATAGTATCATTATGAAATCACGTTTTTTATTTTCGCACAAATACAAGCCGTTGGGTTGGTTTTTATTTATAGTTGGATCAATTTTAGGAGTTATGTTATTGATCTACGATTTTGAGTTTCCTTCATTGGAGGTAAATGTTTTTCCCTTGATAGGAGAAAAAGGATTGTTGTCAGGTAATGAAGCCTTTCAATGGGGTAAAAATAATATTACCGATGAAGTTACCGCTTTACTGATTATTATTGGTGGTATTTTGGTAGCCTTTTCAAAAACAAAAGATGAAGATGAATTTATTTCTAAAATAAGAATGGAATCTTTAATTTGGGCTACATATGTCAACTACATTGTATTAATTATTGCGATGCTTTTGGTGTTTAATCTTGCTTTTTTCAATGTTATGATTGTGAATATGTTTACCATATTGTTCTTTTTTATCATTCGTTTTCATTATGTATTGTACAAATCAAAAAAAGTCATAGAAGATGAAGAATAATATAAAAGTAGAACGTGCCATTCAAAATATGACGCA
>JADWMI010000235.1:1207-4321 GCA_015767395.1 Bacteroidota bacterium
CGTTTGGTTTCATTAAACTCGTTAAAAATCAAATTCCAAAATTCTCCAAATTCTTTGTCTTTTGCCATATATTCAGTCAATCCAAAGAATGATTTTGTCATAGACATCATGCTGTTTTTTATTAAAGCCTTAAAGAAATCAGAATTTTCGTAAAGTTGAACTACTTTGTCAAACTCATCATTTTCTTCATACTTTTTTAAAGCTCTACCAACCCCATAAAAACCAGGTACATTTTGTTTTAATTGACTCCAAGAGCCAACAAAAGGAATGGCTCTTAAATCAGAAAAATTTAATTCGCTAGAGCTGGATCTCTTTGCTGGTCGGCTTCCAATATTTGTTTGTGCATAATATTTAAGTGTGCTCATACGCTCTAAATATGGTAAAAATTTAGGGTGATTTTTGAAATCTACATAAGCTTCGTAGCTTGTTTCAGATAAATCGGACATCACTTCTTTATCTGTTTCGGACATCACATGGTTGTTATGGTCAAAAAGTTCATTTGAGATACCGGCACTTAACAATTGTTCAATATTATATTGAGACGAATCAAGTGTTCCAAAATTAGAACTAATTGTTTGTCCTTGAATGGTAAGTTGAATTTCTTTGTTTTCAATAGTTGGTCCTAATGAAGAATAAAATTGATGCGTACGTCCACCACCACGAGCAGGAGGACCACCTCTACCATCAAAAAAGACAACTTTTATGTCGTATTTTCTAGACAATTCGGTAAGCTGTTGTTTGGCTCTGTAAATAGCCCAGTTTGCCATTAAGTATCCGCCATCTTTGGTTCCATCAGAAAAACCAACCATAATTGTTTGTTTGTTTTTTCGATTTTTTAGATGTTTTTGGTAGGCTTTGTTGGTATACAATTCCTCCATTACATCAATGGAATTTGTTAAATCATCTATGGTTTCAAAAAGTGGAATAATATCAACATTTAAGTTGTTTTTAAACCCGCATAAATTAAACATTGCAAATGTTTCTAAAACATTGATAGATGTTTGATTGTTACTAATAATGTACCTGTGACAACCACGTTCTCCATTGTTTTGTTGAATGGTTTTAACCGCTTTTATGGAGCCCAATGTTTTGGTTACCATATCATCTTTAAATATTGAAATGTCAATATCACCAAAAACATTAGATAATACTTTGGTTTGTGCATCTTTATCTAATTCCAAATAATTATCTGGAAATATGGTGATGCCATTTTCACTTAATTCTGAAACCATTTGTGCAAATACATTGTGATGTACTCGGCTGTCTTGCCTTATGTCAAGTGTGGCAAAATGATATCCAAAAATTAATACCTTATTAATAAAGCTGTTAACCTCTTCTAAATACAATGAATAATGGTCTTTAATCAGTGTTTCTCTAATGGCTGTCAATTTATTAAGAAATGCTTCTTGTGTTGGCATAGAATATAACTCAGGCGTTACACTATTGTTAAACAGTACTTTTTCAAGTTCAGTAATTTCTTGTTCAACACCATTAAAAGTTAATTTCTTTTTCAGATTTCTAAGGTCATTATAATAGTTTTTTAGCACCATTTTTCTTAAACGTTTTGCTACGTCTAATGTAATCTCAGTGGTTACAAATGGATTTCCATCTCTATCACCACCTGGCCAAAATCCTAGGTTAATAATATCATTGTCAAGCGGTTTTCCGTCGAATAAATTGTTTTGAATATAATTGTAAATATCAGAGATAGAATGGTAAAATACATTTTCTAAATACCAAATTAAACTCACCGCCTCGTCATAAGGTGATGGTTTTACGTGTTTAAAAAATGGTGTTTTACCAACTTGTGCTAATAGATTTTTAATAGTTAAAAAATCATTGGCTTTTATGGCTTCAGTAAGATCTGTAATAATACCTAAAACGGGTCCAGGATAAAATTGGGTAGGGTGGGCAGTTAAAACCAAACGAACTTTAAATTCTTCCAGTTGTTTTTTAAGTGCTTCTGTTTTATTTTCCTGACTTGCTTTTTCCTTGCTGTTTCTAATGGTTCCAACACCGTCCATATTATGAACAATTGGATAGGCAGAGTCTTCAATGGCATCAAATAAAACGACTTGTCTTTCAATAAACTGAATACATCTAAATAAGACATCAATTTTTTCTTTTTCTGAGGCGTTTTTATAATAAGACTTGAAAAATTTATCTACTATTTCTGTAGGATTTTTTTTAGAAGTATAACCGTCCTTACACATACCATGCAACAGTGGTAACATTACACCTGTTTTATTAATGCTATCAAAAGGAAGAGTTAAAAATATACTGTTGTAAATTTGGTATTTTACAAGTACATGCTCATTATATCTTGCGATCTTAGATTGCTTAATCATAGTTAGTGTTTAGTTTAGTGAATGTAAAAATACATCCTAATTAAGAATTATAGAATATTTTGACACGAAATTAACGAAATCGATTTTTTTGTTAGGGATCGATTTAGAGTTAACTTTTTATTTTTAAAATAGTTGAGGTGGTTTTTGAGACCTTAAACCTATCGTCTAAACGCCGGCCAATTATCCAAACTATTTCATTTTTTGAACATAGCAACCACGTTTTTTCTTTTTCTATTAATGAAAGTTTTTCATCTTTAAAAAACTTACTTACTTTCTTTTTGCCGTTTAAACCAATTGGAAAAAAGAAATCACCTTTTTGCCATTTTCGTATGGTTAAAGGAAATTGAATTTTGTTATAATCAATTGAAATGGTATTGTTTTTATGGTGAAACAATTCATCATAAACTTTATTTTGATGGTTTTTTGTGTCAAATGGAATTTCAACCTTTTTAAGTTTCAAATGAATGGGTATGCTTATTCTTGAAATGTTTTCTTGAATTTCAAAACGCAATGTTTTTTCAGACTTTTCGGTTTCCGATAAAATCAAGAAGTCTCTGTCTTTTAACAATCTATGCGTGGTACTATAAACCTGTTTTCCACTTTGTGCATTTAATAAATCAGCAACATCATCCCATTCCGTAAATCCGTATTCATTTAACAGTTCGTACAAATATACTTTAGGGTTGTTCAGTTTTTTGAGTTCCTCAATATCAAAATGAAGGTTGTTTCCATGTGTTGAAATTGTTTTTTCTTTCACCTGTTGAAT
>JADWMI010000236.1 GCA_015767395.1 Bacteroidota bacterium
GCAACATACATTATGGGTCTAATAACCACTTCGCCATTTAAAGCAATGGGTCTTTCAACAATATTGTGCATCCCTAAAATACCACTTTGAGGTGGATTGATAATAGGCGTAGATAACATAGAACCAAAAACACCACCGTTGGTAATGGTAAAAGTTCCACCAGTCATTTCATCAATGGTAATTTGTCCGTCACGCGCTCTAATTGCCAAACGTTTTACTTCGTTTTCCACTCCTCTAAAAGATAGGTTTTCAGCATTTCTAATTACAGGCACCATCAAACCTTTTGGCCCGGACACTGCTATTGAAATATCCTGAAAATCGTGAGATATTTTATAATCACCATCTAACATTGAATTTACGTCTGGGTACATTTTTAAAGCTCTTACCACGGCCAATGTAAAGAAACTCATAAAGCCTAAGCCAACATTGTGTTTCGCTTTAAAATCTTCTTTAAATTCGTTACGCAAGTCAAAAATAGGTTTCATATCTACTTCATTAAAAGTAGTTAGCATAGCGGTTTCATTTTTAACCATTACCAAACGTTCAGCTACTTTTCTACGAAGCATTGACATTTTTGATTTTTCAGAACCGCGAGAACCACCGGCAGGTGACCCCATACTTGGTGTTGCTTTTACCGCATCGTCTTTGGTAATTCTACCATCGCGACCAGAACCCTTTACTTCAGAAGGTTTAATGCTTTTTTCGTCCAAAATTTTCTTTGCAGCTGGTGAGGCGGAGCCACTTGCATAGGTTTTGGTTTCTGTAGGTTTGCTTTCAGCTTTTGGAGCTTCAACAACTTTTGCAGTTTCTTGGGTAGGAGTAGCGCCTGCTGGTTTTTTCCCATCCATATCAATCAAGCAAACAACAGAGCCTACTTCAACAGCGTCACCTTCTTCTGCTTTAAAAGTAATAATACCACTTTCTTCGGCTGGTAATTCTAGCGTAGCTTTATCAGAATCAACTTCAGCAATGGGTTGATCTTTTTCAACGTAATCGCCATCTTGAACCAACCAAGCGGCAATTTCTACTTCTGTAATAGATTCTCCCGGAGAGGGAACTTTCATTTCTAAAATCATGTTTTTTATTTTTTTCTTATACTAAATCCTTTCCAAAGGAAAAGACTTGAATATTTTAGTTATTAGTGTTAAATGTTTTCATTTTATTTTTTAGCTGTAACATTTACTGTTCACGATAAAATATTTTCTTATAAATCAAAATTTGTTTTGTTCGTTTCAAATACGTTATCAATAATGCGTTGATGTCTTCTTTTAAATCGCGCTGAAGAACCTGCTGCAGGAACTGCTCTAAACGGTTGCGCAGCTACTTCGAGATTTACCAATCTAAAGCGTTGCAGCATAAAACTCCAGGCGCCCATATTTTCAGGCTCTTCTTGTGCCCAAACATATTTTTCTGCATTTGGATATTTATCAATCACTTGTTGTAATTTTTCTAAATGCAATGGAAATAATTGTTCAATTCGTACCAATGCAACATTATCTCTATCTAATTTGGTGCGTTCTGCTAATAAATCATAATAGAATTTACCCGTACAAAATACTAGTTTGGTTACATTTTTTGGATTTATAGTATCGTCTATTACCTCTTGAAAACTTCCGTTTGAAAAATCTTCAATAGGAGAAACTGCTAACGGATGACGCAACAAACTTTTTGGTGTAAATACAATTAGTGGTTTTCTATAATCGCGTTTCATTTGACGACGCAATAAATGGAAGAAATTGGCGGGTGTTGTGCAATCGGCAACAATCATATTGTCTACGGCACATAACTGTAAAAAGCGTTCCATACGTGCTGATGAATGTTCAGAACCTTGTCCTTCATAACCATGCGGTAATAAAACCACCAGTCCGTTTTGTAATTTCCATTTGTCTTCAGCAGCCGATAAATACTGATCGAAAATAATTTGAGCGCCATTGCTAAAATCTCCAAACTGCGCTTCCCAAATGGTTAAAGCGTTTGGATGCGCCATGGCATAACCATAATCAAAACCAAGCACACCATATTCAGATAACAAGGAATTATAAATAGTCATTTTTCCTTGATTTTCACCAATGGTATTTAATAGGTTGATACGTTCTTCGGAAATTTCGTCACGTAAAATAGCGTGTCTGTGACTAAAGGTACCACGTTCAACATCTTGTCCAGAAATACGAACGTCAAAACCTTCTTGAAGCAAAGTTCCATAGGCCAAAGTTTCACCCATTCCCCAATCTAGCTGATTGGTTTCGAACACCATTTTAGTTCTATCTTTTAATATTTTCTCTGCTTTTCGTAAAAATTTCACCCCTTTTGGTACCGTTGAAACCACCTTTGAAATTTCTTTTAATTTCTCAGATGAAAAGGCTGTATCTTCTGAAAGAAGCATTGCGGCTTCATCTCTACGTGTAAACCCTTTCCAGGTTTCTTTCATGAATTCTCTTACTTTCGATTTTTTATCTTTTTTTGAAAGTGCGTACTCAGCTTCGAGTAAATCTTTAAATTCCTCAATAATTTCATTTAAAAAGGCATTGTCAATAGTTCCTTCAGCAATTAATTTTTGAGCATATAAATCTCTGGTATTTGGATGTTTTGCAATTGCTTTGTATAATTTTGGTTGTGTAAAGCGAGGTTCGTCTCCTTCATTATGACCATATTTACGATAACCGCATAAGTCAATAAAAATATCACGTTTAAACTCCATTCTAAAAGCCAGGGCAATTTCAATTGCGTGCACAACAGCTTCAACATCATCAGAATTTACGTGCAATACAGGCGACAATGTTACCTTAGCAACATCAGTACAATAGGTACTTGAACGCGCGTCTAAATAATTAGTAGTAAAACCAATTTGGTTGTTTACTACTATGTGAATGGTTCCTCCGGTAGAGTAGCCATTTAACTTACTCATTTGGGTTACTTCATACACCAATCCTTGACCGGCAATTGCAGCATCTCCGTGCACAATAATTGGGATTAATTTTGAATTGTCCCCATTGTAATCTGTGTCTATTTTAGCGCGTGCAATTCCTTCAACAATTGGCCCTACTGTTTCTAAATGTGAAGGGTTAGGAACCAAGTTCATGGTAAGTTCCTTATTGTTTTTTAGTGTTTTTTTGGTGGTTAAACCTAAGTGGTATTTTACATCACCATCAATAAATTCATCTTCAAAATCTTTCCCTTCAAATTCACTAAATAAATCTCGAATTGGTTTTCTGAAAATATTCACCAATGTACTTAGTCTACCTCTGTGAGCCATTCCAAGTACAAATTCTTTGGCGTCAAAATATTCTGTGGCATTCCAAATAATAGCACTTATGGCGGGGATTAAAGCTTCACCACCTTCTAGGGAAAATCGTTTTTGACCTACATATTTGGTTTGTAAAAAATTCTCGAAGGTAACCGCCTGATTTAATTTTTTTAAGATATAAATCTTGGTTTCTTTGGAATAATTTGGGTGATTTGAGTTGCTGTATAATTGCTTTTGAATCCATTTTATTTCTTTTGGATTACGAATATACATATACTCAACCCCAATAGAATCACAATAAATAGTTTCAAGATGTTTGATGATTTTACGCAAAGTCGCTTTACCAGTACCAATAATTTGACCAGCATCAAAAACGGTGTCTAAATCTTTTTCAGATAGACCAAAGTTTTCAAGCGCAAGCGTTGGTGCGTATTTTCTACGTTCACGTACAGGATTTGTTTTTGTAAATAAATGGCCTCGAGTTCTATAACCATTGATAAGGTCAATTACCTTAAATTCCTTTAATACGTTTTCTGGAACTGTATAATTTGAACTTTCTTCATCGGACGAATATTTTTCGCTGGCAAAATCGTATCCTTGAAAGAAACTTCTCCAGCTTGGTTCAATTGCGTCTGGATTTATTAAGTACTGATCGTATAAATCTGCTATATACCCTGAATGAACAGCATTTAAAAATGAAAATTTATCCATATTTTTAGTTAGTAGCCTATGTTTTAGTTAGCTGGACAAAAATACAAATTTTACAAGAACAACCATTTTAAATGATTGATATTTAGAAATATTGATTTATTAGTAAAAATTGACTTGGTAAACTACCAATGCAACTTTTTATATACGTTATTGGGGCGAAATAATAGAAACTTGTCAAAAAAGTAGTAATATTTTTTTAATAAGTCGCCTGTAATTTAGCGTGATTTATAGGTTGTTGTAAAAAAAAGACAAGAAAATTTAAAATTATTTTTAATTTTTCTTGTAATAAATGTAAAACCTTGTATATTTGCACTCGCTAAGGCGAAAAATTCCTCCTTAGCTCAGTTGGTTAGAGCATC
>JADWMI010000007.1:0-5187 GCA_015767395.1 Bacteroidota bacterium
CCTTTTGCTAAAATTGAAACAGGTATTCTTTCATTTATATTATGAATAGTTTCTAAATATTTTTTTTCTAAAATTACTGGGGAAATTGCAAATCCTGGTACTCCAGCCTGCCTAAAAACGCCAACATCATTAAAGTTAGGAAGTAAAATTGTTATTACATTACTATTAGGATATGTATGCTTTATTGCTTTATCAATACTTTGATAATATATGGAGTTATTATTTGAAGATTGTATATCGGGCATAGATTGTAATATCTTAATTTTAATATTATCATTCCCCAGTTTTTTAGTCAGTTCAGCTAGAAAAATTTCACTAGATACCGTTGGAAGCAATCTACAATCTAAGCGGGCGGTGACCTTACTCGGAATAACATTTATGACTTCACTATAACTTTCAATACTTGTCAACGTAATTGTATTAGAAAATATTGAAAACATTTCTGGTGTTTTTCTTAACTGTGGAATTAAAAGAGGTTTAAACAATTTAGGATGCTTTAAAAACCAACCTTTAAAACCTCCTTGCACTTTCCCAAGTTGCTTTAACACTTCAACATTTAAATCTGTAAAAACAGGTTTTTGCTCCTTTTTTAAAACTTGATATAAAGCAGCATTCATTTCTTTGGTTGCATACTCTTTTGGCGTCACAGAACCGTGACTTGATGTTTCTATGTTCAGTTCCAATTCGAGCCATAGCGCTCTTTTATGCGCAACTGAGATACTAAACAATGGAATTTTAGAACTAGGATCTAGCATTCCAATAAGCCCTGGTGAACCTTCACCAATTACAACTTCAGGGTTTAATTCTTTTAAAAAATTATTTACAACATACTTTACACCACCATCGGTTTGTGTTTCCTCACTTGATACTGCTAAAAAAGTAATATTAAAAGGTAATTGTTTATTATAGTATTTTCTCTTAATTTCTAAAAGTGAATATAATTGCATAACAGCATTCCCTTTATTATCAAATGCACCACGCCCCCAAATTTCATTGTCTATAATTTCACCGGAAAAAGGATCATGTGTCCAAGTTGAATATTCTCCAGGAGGTACCACATCAATATGGTTTAAAAAAATGATATTAGGCAATTGTTCTGACAGTGGATATAATGAAGCTGCAAAATTATACTTTCCATTTTCATCACCCATTTGCTTGATAAATAAATTATTTTCAACACAAACTTCTTTTAACCACTCACCTGCAGCTTTTTCATTTCCACTTATTGAGTTATATTGAATATAATCACTTAAAGCTTCCTCAATATTAAGAAACGCTCCATTATGAATTACAAGTGACTCATTAGCCATTTGTGAATAGCTACTTTGAGAAACTAGACCAAAAAAATAGAAGAAAAATAGAAACAGTATTTTTTTCATAAAACTAACAGAAATTATCATCTAACTTCTACTAACTTTTATAGATAAAGAACAGATTATAGAATAATTGATTTTTAAGATTTACAATGTACATCTTTTTCATTTCTTATAAAAGTCTCTAGATCTTCAAAACATTAAATAGGTACAATCCTAGATTAGTCTGGGGGTTCAAAAGAATAAAAAAATAAATTTAAAAAAAAGTGAAGAAACCACTCAAAAATAATTTACGCTTTATCAATAATTTATTTCAAATATTTTCGTAAATTACTGGAATAATATTCTGAACTAAAATTTACGATTATGAAAAAAGCTTTGGTACTATTAATATGCTTTTCAGCATTATTTTCATGTCAAAATCAACCTCGATACACCACTTCTTCTCCAGAAATTGATATTGCAAAAGAGCACCTTAAAGCCTATGTAAATGGTGATTGGGAAACTTGGAAAGCACAATATACCGAAGACTCTAAAATATACCACAACAATTGGGATGATGCAAGAACCAGTGAGGAAGCATTAATTGGACATAAATTAATTATATCCTACTTATCAACTTATGAATATATTGATGAACCATTGTTTTATGAAATGACTATTGATGATGATGGAAAGAAATGGGTGAACTTTTGGGGTGTTTGGCAAGGAACACTTGCTGAAACAGGTATTGTATTAAAAATCCCTGTTCATCTTTCTATTAATTATGTTGATGGAAAAGTTGCAGAAGAATACGGTTTCTGGGACACAAGTAAATTAATAGAAGCCCTGAATGAGGCGAAACCTGAGACACCAGAAATGGTAAGTACCGAATAATTTTAAAAATATTTATCACTTTTTGTAACACCTTCTTCAAAAAAATGGGAGGTGTTATTTTTTTATCTTATATTATAAAATTAATTCATAAATCATTTCAAATGGCAAAACTCGGACGTCCTAAAAACACCGTAAACAAGGCTAAACACTCTAAGTTAATAACACAAAAGAAAAATAAATTGAAAGAAAAAAAATTAGCAAATGCTGAACGATTAAAAGCGATTATTAGAAAAAGTAAAGAAAACAACTAGATATACTAAGTTGTATCGGCTCACATTCAATGAGTTAAAAAAAATTATCATCAATAATTATACGAAAAATTAATTTCTTCATCCATCTTAACCAATATTCATTTCATTGTAATTTTAAACAAATAATTAAAAAATTTGGTAATTCTAAATTTTAAATTATCTTAGCTTATATAATTGGCAAAATACGCTCACTTAATAAGCTTTATGAAATACTTGGCAAACAATATTAAACATTTAAGAACTTTAAAAGGATTAACACAAGAACAATTTTCAACTATTTTAGATGTTTCTCGCTCAAGAATAAGTTCTTATGAAGAGAACAGGGCAGTTCCACCCATAGATTTTTTAGTTGATTTATCTGAATATTTCAATATTCCAATTGATGCATTTATCAAAAATGATTTATCATCGGCAACAGATGCTGCTTTTATTGAAATAGGGGAAAAACGAATTTTATTTCCTATTACTGTAAGTGAAGATAATGAAGATTTAGTTGATCTTGTACCTATTGAAGCTTCTGCAGGATATTTACAAGGCTATTCAGATCCGGAGTATATTGAACATCTAAATAAAATAAAATTGCCTTTTTTACCAACAGGAACACATAGAGCATTTCCCATTAAAGGTGATTCTATGTTACCTGTAAAAAGCGGATCTTATATAGTTGCGCGCTATGTTGAAAATATTAAATATTTAAAAGATGGGAGAACCTATATTGTGCTCACTTTAAATGATGGTATTGTTTATAAAAGAGTCTACGATAAAATTGAAGAACATGGCATGTTATTATTGGCCTCGGACAATAAAAAATATGACCCCTACTATGTGCCAATTGATGAGATAATTGAATTGTGGGAATTTACCTGTAGTATCAATACACAAGAATACGACGAACAGGAGTTAAAAATTAGCAGTATCGCTAACATGCTAACCCAGTTAGGAGTTGAATTAAAGGAACTTGAAAAAGCAGTACATTAATGTATTCAATTATAGATATAGAAACTACTGGACACAGTTCTAAAATTACAGAAATCTCCATTTTTGTGTTTGATGGTGAAAAAATTATCGATGAATATACAACGCTTGTAAATCCTGAATGTATCATTCCACCGTTTATTACCAATTTAACAGGAATTACAAATGCCATGGTTGGCAATGCTCCCAAGTTTTATGAAATTGCACAAAAAGTACAAGAAATTACTAGCAACACCATTTTTGTAGCGCACAATGTAAATTTTGATTACAATATTATTCACAAAGAATTTAAAGATTTAGGTTTTGATTTTAAACGAAAAAAATTATGTACCATCCGTTTATCAAGAAAATTAATTCCTGGTTTAAATTCATATAGTTTAGGAGCACTTTGCACTACTCAAAATATAGTTATTAAGGATAGACATAGAGCAAAAGGAGATGCTGAAGCAACTACCATATTGTTTGAAAAATTAGTGAAATTAGACGAAAATCAAGAAGTCTTTAATTCCTTTTTAAATCCCAAATCACGACAAGCAACCCTTCCTCCCTTATTACCGAAAAAAATAGTAGACAATCTTTCAGAAAAATCGGGTGTTTATTATTTTCAAAACAACAAGAACGAAATTATCTATGTTGGAAAAGCAAATAACATAAAACAACGTGTTCTAAGCCATTTTTACGACAAAGCAAAAAAGGAAGTTACCATGTGTTTAGAAACCTCAAATGTAACTTTTACTGAAACGGGCAGCGAACTAGTAGCGCTATTGTTAGAATCTGCCGAAATAAAAAAAATATTTCCAAAATACAATCGAGCACAAAAGAGAACTTCTGAAAGCATTGGTTTATTTAGTTATGAAGACCGCGATGGTATTATTCATTTAGCCTTTAACCGCTTAAAACTAGTTTCCAATCCGTTAATGAAATTTCACAGCAATATTGAAGTCAGGCTTTTTCTTGAAAAATTATGTGAGGAATTTGAATTATGCCCAAAATATTGCCACTTACAATCTAATATTGACAAGTGCTTTCATTTTCAAATAAAAAAATGCAAAGGAATTTGCAGTGAAAAAGAAGCGGTTGAGACATATAATTTAAGAGTAAAAAAGGCTATTGAATCCGTTCAATTTCAATCAGAAAATTTTGTAATTAAAGAAACTGGTAGAAACAATACAGAGTTTGCCTTTGTTTTAATTATAAATGGTGTTTATAAAGGTTTTGGATATGCTGAAAAAGAATTGACTTTGATTTCTGAATATTTGGAAGCGATAACCCCACAAAAAGACAACAACGATATTAAACGAATATTAAATTCTTATTTAAAGAAAAATACAGAGACTGTTGAAGAACTAAAAGAGGTAACTATTGAACTGGATTCTTTTAATTTGTTTGCATCATAAAATTTAAAAAATGAAAGCCGTTACTGTAACCGTTTTAAAAAAGGAATTAAAAAATCAATCTCAAAGTGAATTGATTGAATTATGCTTGCGTCTCTCTAAATTTAAAAAGGAAAATAAAGAATTGTTAACCTACCTTTTATTTGAATCTTCATATGAAGAAGGTTATATAGAAACGGTGAAATTAGAAATAGATGAGCTTTTTGAATTGATCAACACGAATACGTATTATTTTATAAAAAAAAGCATTCGTAAAATATTAAGAACCATAAAAAAATACATTCGTTATTCTAAAAAGAAAGAAACAGAAATTGAACTCCTCCTCTATTTTTGTGAAAAATTAAGAGCGTTTAAACCTTCCATAAACAATAACACAGT
>JADWMI010000007.1:5287-24565 GCA_015767395.1 Bacteroidota bacterium
ATTCTACTTTGATAGGTGTATAAATCAAAGTACCTGCCTTTTTTAGCTATCAATTCATCATGCTTTCCACGTTCTACAATATTTCCATCTTCAATTACCAATATTTGATCTGCTTGCTGAATGGTACTTAATCGATGCGCTATTACAAAAGTGGTTCTATCTTTCATTAAAATACCCAAACTTTTTTGAATATAAGATTCGCTTTCAGTATCCAAATTTGAAGTGGCTTCATCCAAAATAATAACTTTAGGATCTGCCAACAAGGCTCTTGCAATGGAAATTCTTTGACGCTGTCCACCAGATAGTTTTACACCTCTCTCACCTATCACAGTTTCCAAACCTTCATCAAATCTATCGGTAAATTCATTTACGTACGCTCCTTCTACAGCAGCAATTAATTGTTTCTCTGTTGCATTAGGTCTTGGAAATAATATATTTTCTCTTATAGTACCTTCATATAAAAAGTCATCCTGCAGTACAACGCCTAAATGCTGTCTAAAGCTACTTAAATTTACTTTTGACATATCTATTCCATCCAGCGTTACTTTACCCAAGGAAGGGTTTAAAAAAGTGGCAGCTAAGCCCGCAATAGTAGATTTACCAGAACCAGAAGAGCCTACCAGGGCAGTTACACTTCCTAGAGGAGCTTCAAAATTAATATTATGTAAAACCTCTTTGTTCTCCTCATAACTAAATGAAACATTTTCAAAAACAATATTTCCTTTTATTTCTTCTAAATAAATTGTTCTGGTTTCCTCATTGTCCTCTTCGGTCATATTCATTAATTCCTGTGTACGGTCCAAACCGGCCATTGCTTCAGTTAATTGACTTCCAATATTACTCATTTGAACAATTGGTGCCACCATAAAACCTAATAGCAATGTAAACTGAATAAACTCACCCAAAGTCATCGTTTCATTCATCATATAATAACCGCCAATTCCCATTATTCCAGCAGAAGCCAATCCTATTAGAAAAGTAGAGGAACTTGTAATAATAGCAGTAGCAGTTAAACTCTTTTTTACATTTAAAAACAAGGTTTCCACCCCTTTTTCAAAAGTTTTATTTTCTTGCTCTTCAGCATTGAACCCTTTTATTACACGAACACCATTCAATGTTTCTGTTAATCTACCCGTAACTTCTGCATTGATTTTTCCTCTAACTTTAAATATTGGCCGAATTACTCCAAATGCTTTCATCATAACAATCGCAAAAATAATTACAGGTACCAACACCACAAATGTCATCATCGCATTTATTTTTATCAACCAAATAAATGATATAATCGCAGTTATAGAACCTCCTATAAGTTGAACCAATCCAGTACCAACCAAATTACGAACTCCTTCAACATCAGTCATAACCCTTGAAACCAAGGCACCCGATTTATTGTTATCAAAAAAATTAATAGGTAATTTAAGAAGCTTTCTTTGGACTTTAGCTCTTAATAATGAAATTAAATGCTGGGCCTCAACACTTAATAACCTTGTTAATGAAAAAGAAGTCAATGCCTGAATTAATAAGGCTGCAACTACAATAATTAGAAGTGTATACAATCCACTCAAATCACTATTAGGAACAACGTCATCAATCAAAGTCTTTGTTTGCAAAGGAATAATTAATCCTGCTAAACTTTTTAAAATGATTAGCACTAAACCAATAGCAATTATTTTTTTTCTAGGCCAGATAAATTCCTTAAACGCCCAGGCAAATGATACTTTATTTTTACTCATAGGCAAATATAGACGAATATTTTTCCAAATCCTTACACCAAAAATCTCGTGAATCATCCAACTAAAAAAAACTGTCTAAAAAATTAAATTTCCAGACAGTTTACATTTTAACCTTTTAGTGGAATTACTCTTGGTTATATCTTCTACGAGATGGCGGATTGTTATATAAAATACCACCAGCAGCTTCAAATTCCTTTTCCAATGTCGGAAGTTTCACATCAAATAAATTATTTAATGTCACTTCTTCTGAATTAAAAGTCTTTTCAGCTATTGAAAACTGTTCTTTTTGAGAGCCTGTAATATCTACTTGAGCAGAAGACGTAGTATACAAAGCAACTCGTAACCTGCTAGCAACTGTATTTTTTGCTCCAAATCCACCAATAATAATTTTAGCTGAAGCATCTACTTCTTTTTGCATCGCATCAATTTTAACGATCAATGCATTGGCATCAATAGCAGTATTTCCCAATATTGATTTCATACTTTTTAATTGTGTATTCATAGCTGAAATTTTACCACGAGCCGAATTTACCTTAGCATTTAAATCACTCACTCCTTTCAAAAAGTCAAAATTAGCATTGTAATTTGGCGTTCCTAGCGCATTTGGAATTGATTTAACCGTGAATGACTGTGGCTCAACCAAACGTGTGAATACACCATTCATATTTTTATCTATGGCTACTTTATAAGTTCCAGGTGGTACTTTTGGTCCACGACTTGTTAAATAACTTAAATCCCAATCAACCGATTGATATCCTTTTGCTAACGGCTTTGAAATTTTTCGCATTATATTATTCTCACCATCATAAACTGTAAAAATCAGCGTAGGTTTCACTTCTTTAGTTTCAGCTAATAATTCTTCTTCAGTAGGATATACAAACTTACCTCCCGATTTTTCAGCTTCCTTCATTCTTTTTTCGCGTTTTGCTTTTAAACTTTCAAAACCGTTTTTAATGAAATATTCAAATTTAGCTGCAGGTTTTGGATTTGAAGCTCTAAAATGAACATCTCCTTGATAGGTTAAATTATTAGATGGAAAATATAATAATGCTTCATTTGTAGCAAATAAATGTGCTTCCTTCTCAGCAACTTGCTTACTTAAATTTCTTAAAGAAGAATAATTGTCCAACACGTAAAATCCACGTCCGAAAGTAGCAACTACCAAATCGTTTTCACGCTCTTGAATGGTTAATTCTTTCACTTGAATGGTAGGAATACCTTTTTTCATTTGAACCCATTTTTCACCACCATCAATAGTTGTCCAAACACCCCACTCAGTTCCAATAAATAAAATATTTGGATCAATAGGGTCTTCAATTACACAATAAACTGTTCCCAATGGTAAATTGGAAGCTATCGATTTCCATGTTTTTCCATTATCGGTACTTTTAATTAAATAAGGTGTGAAATCACTACTGTTTTTTCTTCCATCAAAGCAAGCATAAACTGTGTTTTCTTGATGTCTTGAAGGTGTTATATAATTTACAAAAGTCATATTTGGAACACTAGGGAACTTTTCATATTTAGTCCAATTTGCTCCGTCATTCTCTGTAACCCAAATCAAACCATCATCTGTTCCCACATACAACATACCTTGTTTTAAAGGAGACTCAGACAAAGCAAAAATATTCCCAAATTTTGAAGTTGACATATTTTTAGCAACAGCTTCTGGCTGCCATAATTTACCCATCATTGGCAAAGTATTTTGATCAATACCTCTTGTCATGTCTCCACTTACTTTTTTCCAAGAACCACCCATATCTGTACTTTTCAAAACATAGTTCCCTCCTACATATAAAGTTTTAGGATTAAACTTACTAATAAAATAAGGCGTATTCCAATTCCAATTATACTCTTCATCTTCGGTAGGTTGTGGTTTAATTGAAATACTGTTTCCAGTGGTTCTATCATAGCGCCTTAAACCACAATATTGAGATTCACAGTAATGAATATCAGGATTACTAGGATCTGGAATTGATAAATACCCATCACCACCAATAGTATGCGTCCAATCCGCATTCACAATATCTTTACGATGTGTTTGTGAAGGACCAAACCAAGAGCCATTGTCTTGAGCACCTCCATACACATTGTAAAACGGATAGTCATTATCTGTTCTTACATGGTAATACTGGGTCAATGGTAAATTATTCTTAAACTGCCAAGTTTTTGCACGATCATAAGTTTCATAAATTCCACCATCACAACCAGCAATATAATGGTTTGTATTTGTAGGATCAATCCATAAAGCATGGTTATCAACGTGCTTATTACTTCCTTCAATATTTTCCCATGTTTTTCCACCATCATTTGATAGTGAATTATAGGTATCCATTAAAATTACAACGTTGGCATTAATTGGATCCGTATACAATTCATTGTAATACTGTGGACTTCCAGAAACTTTATCGCTTCTTTTATCCCAGCTTTCACCCATATCACTTGACTTATAAAATCCACCTTTATTCCCTGGCAATTCAATTACAGCATAAATAATATCAGGATTCGAAGGTGCTAAAGCCAAACCAATACGACCAACATCGCCTTTCGGTAATCCTTTTTTTAACTTTACCCAAGTTTCACCTGCATCTACAGATTTATATATAGCAGATTCTGGACCTCCATCAATTTTTGAATACACCCTGCGTTCACGTTGATGCGATGTTGCATATAAAACATCTGGATTTCTAGGATCCATTTCCATATCGGAAACCCCAGTATATTCACCAATTTCTAATACTCTTTTCCAGTTTTTACCACCATCAATAGTTTTGTACAGACCTCGCTCACCTCCTGGCCCCCAGGCTTGACCTTGAGCAGCAACATACACAACATTGCTATTTCGAGGGTCAATCATAATTTTACCAATTTGTGAACTCGTTTTCAATCCCATATTAGTAAAAGATTTTCCACCATCAGTGGTTTTATAAACACCATCGCCATAAGCCAAATTACGCTGTGAATTGTTTTCTCCAGTTCCTACCCAAACGACATTTGAATTGTTTGGATCCATTGCCAAACAACCTATTGAAAATACTTTTTGATCATCAAAAATGGGTTTGAAAGTTGTTCCATGGTTCATTGTTTTCCAAAGTCCACCAGCGGCAACTCCGACATAATATTCTGACGTGTTTTCGGGATTTACAGCCAAATCAGAAATACGTCCTGAATAAGCAGCTGGTCCAATACTTCTGAAGTTAAACATTTTCAACATATTATCAGTCAATTCAAACTGATTCTGATTGGAGTTTGATTTCTTTTTACTCTTTTGAGCAAAGCTTTGAAAAGACGAAATCATTAATAAGAAGCTAAGCATCGTTATAAAAAACCTGCTTTTGTTTAATGTTTTTTGCATGATTGTTTGTTTGTTTAATTTAAGTTTTGGTTTTCATAAAAATACATCTTTTTTTAAATCTATTATGTTCAAAATTAACTTAAATAAAACCTTTCAGTTATTTATAATCATTCAAAATTCTTTAGAAAAAAAAGTTCCAATTATAACATCTATTTTTTCATTATATTTATACAACTTTTAAAATTATTCTCTTGATAAGTGCAGCATTTTCAGAAAAAAAAATGGGAAACTCAAAACTCGTTTTAAAAAATATATTTATAAAATCTGCAACCTATGAAGGTATGTTCAAAAATGGCATTCCAACACAAAATTTAATAGACCATCATGTTTCAATGGCGAAAGGAGATGTTGGGCTCACAACAGTATCTTACGGTGCTGTATCCCCAGATGCACGCACCTTTAACGAGCAAATGTATATCAATTCAAAAAGTTTGGAAAAACTTAAAGTATTGGCAACTGAGGTTCATAAAGCTGGAGGAAAAGTTTCAATGCAACTCACACATTGCGGCTATTTTTCAAAAAATAAAGATGTAAAAACTCCTTTAGCGCCGAGCAAAGTTTTTAATGAATATGGATTCATGAGTGGCATTGTTTTTTCGAAAGAAATGACAAAAAATGACATGAAAAATGTATCGTACGATTTTGCTAAAGCAGCCTTAAAATTAAAAGAAATTGGTTTTGATGCAGTTGAAATTCATATGGGACATGGTTATTTACTGAGTCAGTTCTTGAGTCCTTGGACCAACAAACGAAAAGATGAATATGGAGGTAGTATTGAAAACAGAACCAGATTTCCTATTGAAGTATTAAAAAATGTAGTTTCAAAAGTAGGTAATGATTTTCCTGTCTTGGTAAAATTAAATTTGAGTGATGGATTTAAAGGAGGCTTTACATTAGATGAATGCAAATATGTAGCTTCTGAATTGGAAAAAAATGGTTGTTCAACAATTGTTTTAAGCGGTGGATTTACAAGTAAAACACCCTTTTATTTAATGCGTGGTGATGTGCCTTTAAAAGGGATGATAAAAAATGGAGGTTCATTTGCTGAAAAAATTACAATGGCTCTCTTTGGTCCTTTTATAGTAAAAAAATATAAATTTGAACCCAATTTTTTCTTGAATCAAGCAATGGTAATCCGGAGATCAGTTTCTATGCCTCTTGCCTATTTAGGAGGTGTGGATTCAATAAAAGGAATTAAAGAAATTATATATGCTGGTTTTGACTTTATAGCTTTGGCCAGACCTCTAATTCATGATTCTGATTTTTTATTAAAAATTGAAAACAAAACTATTGAAAAATCAGCTTGTACAAGATGTAATGAATGTGTTGTTGAAATGGATAGAGATGGTGTTAAATGTGTTATTTAAAATGAAACTCTTATTCCAAATATTAAAAATTGTATTAAATTCGAACTTCATTAAATTAGTATTCAAATAAATGTTAAATACCCCAAAAATAGCAATTACTGGTGGAAGCGGTCATTTAGGAAACTGCCTTATTGATAAACTGCTTTCTGATGGTTATTTAATAAACGCACTTTACACTTCTAATTTACCATCTAAAAAACACGGAAATTTAACTTGGATTCAAGGTGACATTTGTGATTCGAATGCAATTAATACTTTAGCTGAAAATTGTACCGTTTTAATTCATAGCGCTGGAATGATTTCTATAGGAAATAAAAATCATGAGGAAGTTTATCGTGTTAATGTAGCTGGTACTGACACTATCATAAATGCTTGTATTCAATTTCCGACAATACGATTGATACATATTAGTTCTTCAAATGCTGTTAAAGAAAGTAAGGGGAATGAAATTTTTAATGAAGACAGACCTTATAAAACGGCTGATGATTTTATTTATCCTTATTCAAAAGCTTCAGCCGAACAGTTGGTTCTAAAAGCTGTTACAGCCCATAATCTTGATGCTATTATCATTCGACCAACTTCAATTGTTGGACCATCAGATAATAAACCTTCACTATTAGGGCAAACTATTTTAGATTTACACCTAAATAAATTACCTGTAATTACCACTGGAGGCTATGATTTAGTTGATGTACGTGATTTATCTCAAACCATTATTAACAGTTTTTATAAAGGCGAAAAAGGATCCATTTATTTAGTTGGCGGACAATATATGACGGTAAAAGATATAGCTATAGCTTCAAATTCAACTAAAATCCCTACTGTAATATCATTAAATCTCCTACTACTGTTAATGCCTCTTATCAATATTTATCAAAAATTATTTGAGCTTAAATGGCCTATTACGAAAGAGAGTTTAATGACATTAAAATTAGCACCAAAAAACTTGGATATTTCCAAAGCAACAAATGAATTAAATCATAATTGTAGGCCAATTAGTGAATCTATTGAAGATTTAAAAATTTGGTTTCAAAAAAATAATTAAATGACTCTAGAAACTTTCAACACTATTTGTATTATTTGGTCGGCAATAGCTTTAGCCACATTTGTTTTATTGCAATATGTAACCGCTCCTTACGGTAGGCACGTTACAAAAGGTTGGGGAATTGAAATTTCAAATAGAGCTGGCTGGATTTTAATGGAAATACCCTCTTTTTTAATTATTTTATACTTTTATATAACATCTAACCAAACTAGTTATGCCGCAATGCTCAGTATGCTTTGGTTGTTTCATTATTTAAACAGAACATTTATTTTCCCATTTAGAATTAGAACAAAAGGAAAAAAAATGCCATTGACAATTGTATTTTCAGCTGTGTTTTTTAATTTTCTTAATGCAGGACTAAATGGTTATTTTTTAGCAAATTTTGAAACCTACACGGCCGTAAATTTTACAAATTGGAATTTTATTTTAGGAGGTATACTATTTATTATCGGTTTTGTTTCAAATCAAATAAGTGATACTATTTTAATAAATTTAAGAAAACCAAACGAAACAGGTTACAAAATCCCAAAAGGGTTTTTATTTAAATATATCTCTTGCCCTAACCTATTTAGTGAATTAATACAATGGACTGGTTTTGCTTTAATGGCTTGGAATTTCCCTGCCACTACATTTTTAATTTGGACCGCTGCAAACTTACTTCCAAGAGCTATTAAACATCATAAATGGTATAAATCCAATTTTAAAGAATATCCAAAAAACAGAAAAGCCGTGATACCAGGAATCTGGTAACCTATTTTATTTCTGTGAATTTAATACCCAATTCTTTTTGAATTTCATGAATTTTTTGAACTTCACCAGGTGTTACCAATGCAATAGAGTAACCAGTTTTACCAGCTCTTGCAGTTCTACCACTTCTATGAGTATAGTATTCCATTTGTTCTGGTAATTGATGATGGATAATAAAAGCTAAGTTATCAACATCAATACCACGAGCAGAAACATCGGTAGAAATAAGCACTTGTAAACTTTTATTTTTAAAAGCACGCATTACTTTTTCACGATCTCTTTGCTGCATATCTCCTTCTAAAGCAGCAACGGAAAAACCTTCTTCCTTCAGTAATTCCGTTAAAGATTGAGTCCCTAACTTGGTTCTGCAAAAAATAATTCCTCTATCATTGTTTCTTCTTTCTAAAATATTAATCAAAAGGTTAACCTTATCCTTCACTTCTGTTTTAATATATTGATGTGTAATATTTGCATTTACCAAAGCATTTTTATTTACTGCTATTTTCGGGGAATTAGCAGCCATATATGCTTTTACAATTTTTTGAATTTCATCTGGCATTGTTGCTGAAAAAAGCCAAGTATTGCAATTAGCGCTTGTGAATTTTAGTATTCGGTTTAAATCTTGTTTAAAACCCATACTTAGCATTTCATCGGCTTCATCTAAAACAATGGTCTTCAATTTTTTTAGATTAATTTCACCTCGTTCTATTAAATCAATTAATCTACCAGGCGTTGCAACAATTATATGTGTCGTTCTTTTTAATGCAGAGATTTGCTTTTCAATTTTTTCTCCTCCATAAACACCTTCAACAAAAATTTTAGCATCCACATATTTTGTGAATTTGAACAATTGTTTCTTGATTTGCTGTGCTAATTCTCTGGTTGGAGCTAATATTAAACCCTGAACATTATTAGATAACGGATCAATAGTGTTTAATAGCGGCAATCCAAAAGCTGCAGTCTTACCTGTTCCAGTTTGTGCCAAACCAATAAAATCAGTTTTAGACTTCATCAAAACTGGAATTGTTTTTTCTTGAATTTCAGTAGGCTTTTTAATTCCTAACTCTTTTAATGCTGTTATATATTCCTTTTGAATACCTAATTCTAAAAATGTTGACATAATTTTATTTATAAAAGTGCAAATGTACGTTTATTTAAATGTCTATAGAACAACAACTTTCAATAATCTAAACGAACAATATTTAATGGAATTTAAAACAAAAAAAAAGCTACTTAAAAAAAGTAGCTTTTCTATATTAATTTTAAAAAATTAAATCTTTTTAACTCTAACAGCATTCATTCCTTTTAAACCTCTTTCAAGTTCAAAAGTAACTTTATCATTTTCAGCCACTTCATCAATTAAACCACTTACGTGTACAAAATGTTTTTCTTGAGAAACACTATCAATAATAAACCCAAACCCTTTTGAAGTGTCAAAAAAGGAAACTTTTCCTTGTCTTGCAACTTCTTCTACACCTACTCTATCTTCTTTTTTAGGAATTCCAATTTCAATAGTGGATGCATCAACTTTAATTTTTTTATCTGGATCTGGTGGCGTATCTGTAAGTTGTCCAAATTCATCAACATATACAAACATACTATCTTGAGCAGTAGATTTACGCTCTTCTTTTCTAAGTAGTTTGTCTTTTTTCTTCTTTAAACGCTTTTTTTCTCTTTCTTTTTTACCAAAGGTTTCTTGTGATCCAGCCATTAATTATTAAAGTTAATTTTTAAATGTTAATCTGTTATTTCCTAAACAGTTAAGGTTGTAATTTTTTAAGATAAACTATTATTATTTTATTACAATTTTAAAAATTGCAGTAAAAAAATTATTCATTTGTAGAAATAACTAGTTTACAGCTTCTTACAAAACTACCAAAACTTTTGCAAATATATAATTTCCTTTTTAATTGTAATCACTCTTAGTCGTAAATTAATTGCTTTAAACCTTACAAAATTTCATGCTCCATATTTCTCAGCTTCCAAACAAACTAATTAAGTGCTTTATTATCAGGCTATTAAATAGTTGCGGCTGTTTTTATTTGTAATGAAAATTATATTGAGACTAACACAAAGTTAATTTTATCACTTGCTTTTTTCTGAGCCAAAATTGCAATTGATTTTCCTGTTAATTGAAAAACTCTTGGGTAACCTCCTGTTGTTTGAGCATCATTCATTAAAACAATTAATTGCCCCGATGGAACCAATTGAACTGTTCCTGGTAGTACTGAACTAGTAATAATTGATTTATCATGTGCAACAACAACTTCCTCTAACCTATACCCCATTCTATTGATATGATTGGAAACTGTAAGTTTTGTTGAAATTAATTTTTCTTTTTCTTCATTTGAAAACAACTCAAATTCAGGTCCTTTATAAACTTCAAGTATGGATGTTTCATAAAATTGCTTTTTATTGTTCAGAATGCCATTCTGTTCAATTATTTTTTCATTATTCGGCTTAAATAAAACTTTATCGTTTTTTAATAAAATACTCTTTAAAGTAATTCCGCCATAAAAAGATTTACTTTTTAAAACTGTTGGTGTTTGAAAACCATCTACTACTGCTAAATAACATCTCACTCCTTTTATTAGTGCTCCAAACGAAAGAATATCCCCAGCACAAACAGTATATATTTTATAATTTTGAATTGATTCTTGATTGAGTTTTGGAGAAATTTCAGCTCCTGTCAATACAATTTTTGTTGAAGCTGTAAACTCCAATTTTGGTCCGAGCATCGTTATTTCCATAACCGCATCATTCTTATGATTGTTTAACAATGCATTTCCAAATCCTGCTGAAATAGCATCCATAGCTCCACTTACGGGGACTCCATAACTCCTGTAACCAAATCGTCCTAAATCTTGAATAGATGTATACAAGCCTTGGTGGATAACGCTAATCATAAAGCACAATCTTTTTAGGTTCATACAAGTTTTGCTCGCAGGTCTCCTTTATGCTATAAAATTCCTCTTTTAAAATCGGAATAAATTTGACTTCATCAGCAGGATTTATAAAACAAGGTATTTCATTATTCACTTCAAACAAAGTTATTGGGGTTTTACCAATAATATGCCAACCTCCGGGTGATGTTTGCGGGTATATACCCGTTTGATTTCCGCCTATTCCAACCGAACCTTTTAACACTTCCATTCTTGGAACTAGCATTCTTGGAAAATTTAATTTTTCAGTCAGCCCTCCCAAATATAAAAATCCTGGTAAAAAACCAATTCCATAAACGGTATAATTAACGGCAGCGTGCATTGCAACAATTTCATCAATACTTACTTTTTTATCAACAGACATTAAGTTTAAATCAATTCCAAATTCTTGATCATAACAAACTGGTATTTCCCAAAGAGTTCTTTTCGATGGTTTTACAACAACATCTTCTTTATAAATCTTTTTAATTTTATTTGTGAAAGCTGTAAAGTCAGTTAATTCAACATCATAAACTACTAATAATGAATTGTATACAAAACTGCATTCAATCACTTCTTTATACTTTCCTATTTCAATTTTAGAAACAAAAAATCGAATATCATTTAATATTTCTCTTGATATTTCATGTGGCCATTCAATCAAAATAGCTGAAGTCCCAAGTGGTTTATATATAAGCTGAAATTTACTCAAATTTGTTTTTTATTATTATTCTTGATGTAATTTTCTTACAATTTCTATTGCATTTTCAGTATCAGAATGAACACAAAAGGTACTTGCTTTTATAAACACCTTTTTTCCTGAAATAGTTGTCACTCTTTCAGTATTTATCATTTCCAAAATTCGTACTTCAATAATCTCTACATCGGTAATGACCGCTTCTTTTTCATTACGCGCTACCAAACTTAAATCATCATTGTAATTTCTGTCTGCAAAAGCCTCATATACAATTGAAAACCCATTTTCCAAAGCACAAATCTCAATTTCAGAATTAAAAGGAACAAACAATTTTACATGATTTTTATAAGGCAAAATGGCATTTAGAAAATGTAACGCTAAATCCTTGTTTTTAGAAACATCATTATACAATGCTCCATGAGGCTTTATATGGGACAAACTTCCACCTTGTTCAATTACTATTTTGTTTAACAAATTGATTTGCTTTTGAATGGTTTTAGCCAATTCAGAAGGGTCAATAATCATTGTTTTTCTTCCAAAATTTTCAATATCGGGATATGAAGGATGTGCGCCTATATTTACTTCATGTTTCAAAGCCAACTTGACAACCTTTTCCATCAATTTTTTATTTCCAGCATGACCACCACAGGCAATATTACACGATTGAATATATGGCATTAACACCATTTCATTGTTAACACCTTCACCCACATCACAATTAATATTTAACCGATTCATATTTATAACAATTCAAACACTTTTAAAATACTTTTAAGACCTAAAACAATGGTTATTAAAATAATAATTATTGAAATAATGTTTTGATAAAGCTTGTTTTTATAAACACCTAACACATTGGTTTTGTTTACAATCCACAATAAAAATAGCGCTATAAATGGGAGTAAAACCCCATTGGCAATTTGCGCAAATTTTATAATTTCAATTGGATTAATTTTAAGTGATGAAAATGAAATACCCATAACCAGTATTACAATCCATACTATTCGGAATTTGGTGTTTTTTAAATCTGCCTGCCAACCAAAACAACTGTTTGCAACATACGAAGCTGCTAAAGGAGCTGTAATTGCTGAAGTAATTCCGGCTGCAAACATCCCAATCCCCAAAAAATACTTTGCGAAATCTCCATACAAAGGTTCTAAACCTTTTGCCAAATCTAATGCATTTTCAACTTCATTCCCATGAATAGCAGTAGCCGCAATTATAACCGCCATGGACACAAACCCACCTAATAATATTGAAATAAAAGTATCTCTTCTCGCAAATTTCAAGTCACTTTTATCTTTCCACTTTTCTTTTACTAAAGAGGCATGTAAAAATAAATTATATGGTACTACTGTCGTACCAATTAATCCAATAATTGTTAGTAAACTTCCATCCGGAAACGATGGCGTAAACATTCCCTTTAAAACTAAATCAATGGAAGGTTTTGTAATAATTGCAGTTAATAAAAATGAAACGCTCATAATTATAACCAAAACAACTAAACTGCGCTCTAATATTTTATAATTTCCAATGAACAATACACAAAAAGCCACAATTCCTATCAAAATAGGATATAGAAAAAATAAAGAGTTTCCTAACACAGCCGAAATACCTAATGAAGCACCGCTAATATTACCTGCTTCGTAAGCAGCGTTTCCAATTACTATGGCTGAAAAAATTAACAAAACTGCCATTTTTCTTATAATTGGGTATTTTATTTGAGACTTAATTACTTCAGCCAATCCTTTTTGAGTAATTATTCCTACTCTAGCGGCCATTTCCTGTAAAACAATCGTTCCTATAGTAGACAATGTCATTGCCCAAAGTAAGGCATATCCGAATTGAACGCCTGCTAAAGTGCAAAGCGTAACAGTTCCTGGACCAATAAATGCCGCTGCGACTAGAGCACCCGGACCAATATTTTTAAACCATTTAAACATTTAATAAAAATTCACGCATTATTCTAATTTCAAAAGTAGCACTTTAAATGAAATTATTAAGTCAACAATATAGAATTCGTTTTTAACATATTTGTATATCTTTAATTAAATAGCTAATTTGTACTATTATTTTTTGAATATTTAATTAATTTTAACTAACCTTTTATAATTATGTCAAAATCAGTTAACCAACCAGCTACCACATTTTGGATTATTAGTGTAATTGCATTACTCTGGAACTTAGCAGGCGTATATGCATATTTAAGTCAAGCTTATATGTCTACAGAAGTGATCGCAACCTTATCTGAGCCAGAACAAATGTATTATAACAATGTTGCTGCTTGGGCAACGGCTTCATTCGCAACATCTGTTTTTGCCGGGACTCTTGGAGGTTTAACACTTTTGTTTCGAAAAAAAATAGCCTATACTCTATTATTTATATCACTTATTGCTGTTTTAATCCAAGCAACTTATAATTTCTTTATTCAGGAGTTTATGCCTGTTGAAAATGTTCAAATGATTTGGTCACTCGTAATTATTCTTATTGCGGTTTTTCTTGTTTGGTTTTCAAACAATGCAAAAAATAAAGGAATACTTTCCTAACTCATTTTGAGATTTCTTTAAAACCTGAATATTTTTATTCAGGTTTTTTTTAGTCCTTTTTTTTACTCAAAAACCATAATAACTTTGTTACTTTTGAATTAAATGAAAAATATTCTTATCATTGGGTTTGTTTGGCCAGAACCAAACACTACAGCAGCAGGAAGCAGAATGCTTCAACTTATTGAATTATTTCAAAAAGAAGGTTATGCTATTACGTTTGCTTGTACCGCTACTAAAACAATCAATTCATTTAAATTAGAAACATTAAACATTCAAACATTTGAAATTGAATTAAATAGCCCGACTTTTGATACACTTATTAAAAAAATAAATCCTGCAATAGTAATGTTCGACAGATATTTAACTGAAGAACAATTTGGTTGGAGGGTTTCTGAAAACTGCCCAAACGCATTAAAAATATTAGATACTGAAGACTTGCACTTTTTAAGAAATGCACGTCAACTTGCACATAAAAGCAATACTGAAGTCTCATTAAATTTATTAATTAATGATATTACAAAACGGGAAATAGCAAGTATCTATAGATGTGATTTGACATTAATTATCTCAAAATTTGAACTTAAATTACTCAAAAAAACATTTAATATAGATAAAAACTTATTGGCATATGTTCCCTTTTTATTAGATAAAATAGATTCCGAAAAATTTCAAAAGTATCCTTCATTTATAAATCGAAATCATTTTATTACCATGGGAAATTTTAGACATGAACCCAATTGGAATGCTGTCCAGTACTTAAAATCTACCATTTGGCCGTTAATTAGACAAAAATTACCTAGAGCTGAAATGCATATTTATGGAGCTTATGTAACTGAAAAAGTTTTACAATTAAACAATCCTAAAGAAGGATTTTTAATAAAAGGATGGGCTGATAATGCAGAAATAACTTTTACAAACGCCAGAGTTTGCTTAGCACCTTTACAATTTGGCGCCGGCCTAAAAGGCAAACTTATTGATGCTATGTTATTTGGTGCTCCATGCGTTACAAGTAGTATTGGAGCTGAATCCATGCATAAAAAACTACCTTGGAATGGTTTTATTTGTGACAATCCAGAAGTGTTTGCATCAAAATCGATTGAACTGTATACCAACCAAAATATTTGGAAGAAATCTCAAAAAAACGGCGTTGAAATTCTTAATAAATGCTATAATAAGAAGAAGCATGGTAAAAAGTTAATTGAAAAAATAAATCATATTACTATAGATTTACAGAAACATCGGTTACATAATTTTATAGGAGCTGTTTTAGAGCATCACCTATTAAAAAGCACTAAATACATGTCGAAATGGATTGAAGAAAAGAATAAAAAGGCTTAATTTTTTTTTGGATTTAAGTGAATATTTCAATTATTTCAGATGGAATTCTAGCGGGTTTCATTGATTTTTTATCGAGTAAACACCATATTGTTACTGCTTTTGCCAGTATTTTTCCATTATTTTTTATTTCAACCATTCGCTCAGACTTTACTCCTGCCGTATTTTCAATCCAAGTATTAATTGTGATTTTATCATTTAATTTTGCCGAAGCCAAATAATCGATCTCGTGGCGTAAAACAACCCATACATAGGTGTCATTTATTTCGGTTGTACTCAAAAAATCCCAATGTTTTTCAGCTGCATCCAGCACCCAATGAACATAAATTACATTGTTAACATGGTTTAAGTGATCAATGTCTTTTTCTGTAACTATAAAATCAAATTCGAAGCTCTTTTTCATTCTTAAATTCATAAAATTATTGGTCTAAAGGTATGATATTTCATAAAAAATAAAAAAAAATTGGTTTTATTAATCTTATATTCTAAATTTACAGTACCTAAAAAAAGTTCAGAAATAAAAAATCATCTAACCATATCTAAATACGGTTAAATGATTTACAGTCGTGATGACTTGGCTATTAAAAGAATTATCGTGGGGACGACAGTTTTTTTTTCAGGATTGTTGCGGCTGTTTTACATATAAAAACAGTTGACAAAACAGTTGTAAATATAAGGTCTTAAGAAAAATACTACCGTTGTGGGGACGACGCTTATTAAGAAATTATTACAACTGTTTTTTTTGTTTTATGGACAACAATTTTCTCTACATTTAATGGTTATTTCAAATATTATTAAGCACTACAAGCTCACCTTTATTCATTTTGTAAATTCAAATTACTGTATAACTGTATTCACATAAATTTGTTTAATTTTCTAATAGTTGATAAAACAGCTGTAAATTTTAAATCTTAATTAAAGTAATACCGTTGTGGGGACAAAGCATTTAAAAAAAATTTACAACTGTTTTTTGTTATGGGGACAACAATTCTCTCAACATTTATGGGTTAATGTAAATATTATTAGGTGATACAATCTTTCCTTATTATTATTAAATGAAAGTATTACAAGTATATTCACATTATTTGATTTTCTATTGGTTGATAAAACAGTTGTAAATTTAAGATCCAAATAATATATTACTGTTGTGGGGACAACGCTTATTCAAAAATTATTACAACTGTTTATTTGTTATGGGGACAACAATTTTCTCAACTTTTATAGGCTAATGCAAATTTTATTGGGCGCTACAATTTTTCCTTTTTTATTTTTAAATTGAAATTGAGGAACAAGTGTATTCACATAAATTCGATTAATTCTCTTTTTAATTCCGTTTCTGATTGTTCTTTCTTTAACTAAAATCATAATAATTATTTTTAATTGCGTTCAATAAATATTTGTGTAAAGTAATTTCTACCTTCATTATTTTGTCTTGTTGAAATTCCAAAATGAGTATAGTGCTGCTTTTCAATAATTGCTCTATGTGCATCACTATTTAGCCAGGCTCTTACAACTCCTTCCGCTGAATTAAAACCATATCCAACATTTTCTCCAACAGTTTTAGCATCAGCATTTTTCACTAATTTTTGATGTCTGTCGGTAAAATTATCATGATTAACTTCCCCTATCTCAGCCATATAAGTGGTGTGAGATTCGGCTACAGTTGAAATAAGATTCATTTTTTCCAATGGCGTTAAACTTTTTGAAATTCTGTATTCATTTACTAAGTCCAAAATTTCAAGTTCAATCTCAGAATAATCTACCTCTGTATCGTTAAATTTTTCAAAATAAATTCCATCGTCTTCTGATGCACATGAGGTTAATAGAATACATACAAAAGAAAAAAGGGCTAGGTTAAATTGTAAAGTTTTCATGGTATTATGGGGTTTTGACATTCTGGGGTTTAATATTCGGGGTTTTTCTTATTTCTGTTTAAAGCACAGCCGCAACTACTATCTTCTTACTAACCGTTGTGGGAATTTGTGGTCTAGATAAATAAATTGCGACTGCTTATTAAATATATCAATAGATTTAGCCACCTTTATCATTGATAAAAGTGTTAAAGAGGCTAAATCTAGTGAGTATAATTGTTTCAAAAGTTGGGGTTTATTTAGTTTACTTTGAAACAAACTGCTGGTTAAAATTACAGCTGAGGGTACTATTAAGTATATGAATAATGTATTCATGTCTTTTGGGGTTTTGGGGTTTTGACTAGTTTGGGTTGATTTATTTATTCCTTCTTTTTCAATTTTAAAATAAGAGGTAGAATCAAAGTTCTTACTAATCATCTAACATTATTAAAGCATTTTCGGATTGCTTTATAAGTTTGTGACTACAGTGAGACTACCTCTCTTTTAGGGTTGATTTAATTTATCTTTTTCATTAACTCTTACTTTTTAATTCTTACTAATTTTTATTCTTACTCTTCCTAATTATTAATTGTTCAATACTATTTAATTACGGGGTGGTAATTATTTAATAATTAAACAACCTACTCTACTGTTTGGGGTTATTTTATTTATTTCTAATTTTTTCTAACAATTGATTCAAAGCTATAATTTCGGTAGTACTTAAATTTCCTACTACATCATCTTCAAAATCACCTTGAACATTTTCAATATCTTTCAATATTATCAAACCTTCGTCTGTGATGCTAATATCAACTTTCCTTCTATTCTCTTCATTTTGGGTTCTAGTAATATATCCTTTCAATCGTAATTTTTCAACCAATCGGGTTGTATTACTATTTTTACTTACCATTTCTCCTTGAATAGTTTGAAGGTCAGCCGGAGCTCCTTTCAATTCTTTTAATGAACGTAAAACTTGAAATTGTTGAATAGAAATAGCATATTGTTTTAGATGATCTGAAAATTTTTCATTCATCCAGTTACCTGTTTGCAAAATGTTTGCAATTGTGTAATCAGGTAAGTTTAACTCATCTTTTTTATCATTTATATTCAACTTGCGGGGGACAACAATTGTTTATACTACTATTGTGTATACATCAAATGTATATACAATTGTTATATCTACCAAACATTTTTGTTAAAAACTTTCATTTATTTTCACATTTACATCTAGAAAAATACGTTTTATTCACAAAAAACGACATAAATTAAATAGTGTTTAAGTTTCTATAAATTACACTTTACTATTTGATTTTCAACTTATTAAATATATGTATGATAGGTAAAACACAATAAAACAGTATCAATAATCACCTCTTTTTATCAAGCGGAAATATTTTTCAAATAATTTTTAATCTTATATTAAAATTGTTAATAACTATGAATTTTTGTTGATTTCTACATTGAATACTCATATTATGAGCATTCAATTATGACTTTTTTTCTTAATAAATGACCATTATTCATCCAAATTGAAAGAAATTTAAGTAAAAATAGATTTATAGATTCTAAAATGATTCTATTTTGAGGTAGAAAAGAGAAGTGTAAAAAGCTATTATGAAACTATTTCAAAAGTTAAACGAACATTTAAGTATAAACTTACGCCCTTAAATTAATTACTTTTG
>JADWMI010000059.1:0-3205 GCA_015767395.1 Bacteroidota bacterium
TTTAGAGAAGCCTATCCAATTGTAATTAATGGATTACAACGTTTAGAATATAGAGGTTACGACAGTGCCGGAATTGCTTTGGCTAACGGAGGAACTGCTGGAAAACTTTATAAAACAAAAGGTAAAGTTGCTGATTTGAGAGAAATTTCGGAAAGCAATAATATCAGTGGTAATTTAGGGTTAGGTCATACACGGTGGGCAACACATGGTATTCCTAACGATGTAAACTCACATCCACATGAATCTAATAATGGAAATTTAGTAATTGTACATAATGGTATTATTGAAAATTATGATACCCTAAAAAAAGAATTAATTACTAGAGGGTATACTTTTAAAAGTGATACAGACACTGAAGTATTAATCAATTTAATTGAAGAAGTTAAAAAGACCAACAATTGTAAATTAGGTTACGCAGTACAATTGGCATTACAAAATGTTGTTGGTGCTTATGCCATTGCTGTTTTTGACACTTCAAAACCCACCGAAATTATTGTTGCTCGTTTAGGAAGCCCTATTGCTATTGGAATAGGAGAAAATAATAAAGAATTTTTTATTGCCTCAGATGCATCCCCTTTTATTGAATACACCAAAGATGCTATTTATTTAGAAGATGAAGAGTTGGCAATTATTAAACTAGACAGAGAGATTAGAGTTCGAAAAATACAAAATAATTTAATAGTTGAGCCTAATATTCAGGAATTACAATTGAATTTAGAGCAAATTGAAAAAGGTGGTTACGACCACTTTATGCTGAAAGAAATTCATGAGCAACCTGATGCTATTACAGACACATATAGAGGTCGTTTATTACCCGAAAAAGATATTATTAAAATGGGAAGTGTTGATAACAACATTACCAAATTTTTAAATGCAAAACGTATTATTATTGTGGCTTGTGGAACTTCTTGGCACGCAGGTTTGGTTGGCGAATATTTATTTGAAGACTTGGCTCGTATTCCTGTTGAAGTTGAATATGCTTCTGAATTCAGATATAGAAATCCAATTATTAATAAAGATGATATTGTAATAGCAATTTCACAATCTGGAGAAACTGCTGATACATTGGCCGCTATTAAATTAGCAAAATCCAAAGGAGCTTTTGTATTTGGTATTTGTAATGTTGTTGGTTCTTCTATTGCAAGAGAAACCGATTCGGGTGCGTATACACATGCAGGACCAGAAATTGGTGTGGCTTCAACAAAAGCTTTTACAACCCAAATAACTGTGCTTTCTTTAATTGCTTTAAAATTAGGTCATTTAAAAGGAGAGCTTTCAATTTCAGAATATCACAATTATATTCAGGAGTTAAGTTCAATTCCTTCTAAAGTGGAAGAATTACTAAAAATCAGCGATAAAGTTGAAGACATTGCTGCTATTTATAAAGACGCTCCTAATTGCTTGTATTTAGGAAGAGGCTATAATTTTCCTGTAGCCTTAGAAGGTGCTTTAAAATTAAAAGAAATTTCATACATCCATGCGGAAGGTTATCCAGCGGCAGAAATGAAACATGGACCAATTGCTTTAATTGATGAGTCTATGCCTGTGGTAGTGATTGCTACCAAAAAAGGACATTATGAAAAAGTTGTAAGTAATATTCAAGAAATAAAATCAAGAAAAGGCAAAATAATTGCGATTGTAACAAAAGGAGATACACAGGTTAGGGATATTGCGGATCACGTAATAGAAGTTCCTGAAACATCAGAAGCTTTTGCTCCTCTTTTAACAACAATTCCAATGCAATTATTGTCATATTATATAGCTGTAATGAGAGGTTGTAATGTTGATCAACCAAGAAATTTAGCAAAATCTGTAACGGTGGAATAATATCAAAAATTACCACATCAGATATTTAATAAAACAAAAACAGGCTTCAAATTGAAGCCTGTTTTTGTTTTATATGACTAGCATTCCTATTTAAAAGCTGAAATCCCAGTAATATCCATTCCCGTAATTAATAAATGAATATCATGGGTGCCTTCATAAGTGACAACACTTTCTAAATTCATCATATGGCGCATAATAGAATATTCTCCGGTAATTCCCATAGCTCCTAGAACCTGACGTGCTTCTCTGGCTATTTTTAAAGCCATATCAACGTTGTTTCTTTTTGCCATAGATATTTGAGCTGTTGTTGCCCTATTTTCATTTTTTAACACGCCCAAACGCCAAGTTAATAATTGTGCTTTTGTAATTTCAGTAATCATTTCAGCTAATTTCTTTTGTTGTAATTGCGTTCCTGCAATGGGTTTTCCAAACTGAATGCGTTGTTTTGCATAACGCAACGCAGTGTCATAACAATCCATTGCAGCACCAATAGCGCCCCAAGCAATTCCATAACGTGCAGAATCTAAACAACCAAGCGGTGCTCCTAAACCATCTTTATTAGGCAATATATTCTCTTTCGGAATTTTAACATTGTCAAAAATTAATTCACCGGTAGCAGAAGCTCTTAAACTCCATTTATTATGTGTTTCTGGTGTTGTGAAGCCTTCCATACCACGTTCAACAATTAAACCTTTTATTCGCCCTTCTTCATTCTTTGCCCAAACGACTCCAATATCAGCAAAAGGAGCATTTGAAATCCACATTTTAGCTCCGTTTAACAAAAAATGATCTCCCATATCTTTGATATTGGTAACCATTCCACTTGGATTTGAACCGTAATCAGGTTCCGTCAACCCAAAACAACCCAACAGCTCGCCGCTTGCTAATTTCGGTAAATATTTTTGTCGTTGTTCTTCATTACCATATTTATAAATTGGATACATAACCAACGATGACTGCACTGAGGCTGTAGAACGCACACCAGAATCACCTCGTTCAATTTCCTGCATGATCAATCCGTATGAAATTTGATCCAAACCTGCCCCTCCATATTCCTCAGGAATATAAGGGCCAAAAGCGCCAATTCCAGCCAAACCTGTAACAATTGAAGTTGGAAATTTTGCTTGTTGTGCCGCTTCTTCAATAATAGGACTAACTTCACGCTTTACCCATTCTCGAGCGGCATCACGCACTAATAAATGTTCTTCGGTAAGCAGTTCATCCAACTGATAATAATCTGGTGCTTGAAATAAATCTTGAGACATGGGTTTATAAATTTTGATTTCTAACAAAGTTAAGAATTAAAGTCTTTTCAATTTGAATTATTAAAATCTTTTATTCCTTACATTTGTCTTTTAGGTAAGTACTTAAAGTGACT
>JADWMI010000059.1:3305-8158 GCA_015767395.1 Bacteroidota bacterium
TTTAGGCATTATTTAAAAAAATGAGATACACTTTAGGAAAAGACGAAAAGTTAAAAAGTAAAATTTTGATAGAGCAATTATTTGCTGAAGGAAGTCATGTAAAATCTTTTCCATTTAGATTGATCTATTTAAAAACAAACCATGATTCAGAATTCCCAATAAGCGTAGGGTTTTCTGTTCCAAAACGGAATGTAAAACTGGCTGTAAACAGAATCAGGATAAAAAGACTCATGCGTGAATCATACAGAAAAAATAAACATGCTTTTGCTGAAAATATAAATGAACAATATGTATTTATGTTCGTTTATATGGCAAAAGAGGAAATAAATTATGCTGAATTAGAGTTAACTATAGAGAAAGTCCGCACTAAATTTTTAAATAAAATCAAAGAAAATGACCAAAATTAAAAAATGGATATTAGGTGTTTTTGTGATAGCCTTTATTGGCGTTTCAGCTGCATTTCAATCAGATTTTTTTGAAATTGCCAAACAAATAGATATTTACACTACTTTATTTAAAGAGCTAAATAAGTATTACATAGATGAGGTAAACCCTGCAAAAATGACAAATAACGCAGTGAATCACATGCTTTCAAATTTAGATCCATACACCCGGTATTACGATGAACAAGGTGTTGAAGATGCCAGGATTAGATCTACAGGAGATTATGGTGGTATTGGAGCAGTTTCTAGATTTAACAATAAAAAATTAACAATCAGAGAAATACTAAAAAATTCTCCCGCTGAAAAAGCAGGTATAAAACCAGGAGATGAAATACTAAAAGTAGATGATATTTTGGTCAAAGAATTTGATAAAGAAGGAATCTCCTCGCTATTAAATGGTTTACCAAACACGACAGTAAATCTACAAATTGAACGACTGAATAAAGTGTTGAATTTAGAAGTTTCTCGTAAAAAAATTGAAATAAATCCAGTTCCATTTTACACCATGCTTGATGCAGAAATTGGTTACATTTCTTTTACGACATTTAACGAAAAAGCATCAACCCAAGTAAAAGAGGCTTTCTTAGAATTGAAAGAAGAAGGTATGAAAAAGTTGATTATTGATGTAAGAAGTAATCCTGGCGGGTTACTAAATGAATCTGTAAAAATTTCCAATCTTTTTATTCCAAAGGATAAAGTCATAGTAACTACAAAAGCTAAAATCGAAAAATGGAGCCAAACTTTTAAAACAAAAGAAGAGCCTTTAGATTTAGAAATTCCAATTTCAATATTAATTAATGCACGTTCAGCTTCGGCTTCAGAAATTTTAGCAGGTTCTTTACAAGATTACGATAGGGCTGTAATTATTGGAGAACGCTCTTTTGGTAAAGGATTGGTACAGCGCTATTTACCATTAACATATGGCACTCAAATGAAAATTACCATTTCAAAATATTATACACCAAGTGGAAGATGTATTCAAGAATTAGATTATACCAATAGAGATGATAAAGGCAATATTCCTAAATTTTCAGATAAAGGGAGAACTACATACAACACCCAAAAAGGAAGAACTGTTTATGGCGGAGGTGGTATTTTACCGGATATTGAAATTGAAAAACCTACTACAACTGAAACTACCAAAACATTGTTAAAATCTGATGCCTTTTTTAATTACATAACAGATTACTTTTATAATAATACAAGCATAGCAGAGCCTTCAAAGTTTAGTTTAAATAATACCGACTATAGTAATTTGAAAACCTATTTAGGTACACATCATGCAGATTTTGAAACCGAAACAGAATCTGCCTTTAACGATGCCAATAAAAAAGCCAGTGCAGCTAATTTATCTAATAATCTAGCCAAAAATTACAAGAGTTTATTAAGTACAATTCATTCAGAAAAATTAAAAGAATTGGATAAAAATAAGGTTGAAATTCTAAATAATTTAACTGAAGAAATTGTAAAACGTTATTATTATGAAGAAGGTGTTTATCAACAAAAAACAGTTTTTGACACTACTATTTTAAAAGCAGTTTCAATTCTAAACAATTCAAATGAATACAATAAACTGTTGAAAAATTAAAATTAAGTAGCAGTATAAAATGTTAGATTATGGAAGTTTTTTCAGTTTAAAAAATTATCAAATAACTGATCCTAAATTTAATATTTCAAGAACTAAACAATTACCCATTTAAACAATATATCAGTATCTTTGCTATCCAAAACCAAACTATGCAACAGTCAAAAATTAAAGGAAGAACTCGCGCACAAGAATCTTCAAATGCCATTGAACGCTTATATATTTCAATGCGCCACTTATTTACTAGAGGTTTTTATAAACCTATGGGGATTTCTGGAGAAACTTTACGACAATCATTATTATCACTTCGACCAGAAATTTACGGCTCAATTGCAGAAGAAAAAGTAGAACTAAACGGTTTAATTTATGTAATAGAGCGCCTGCCTAATGGAATTGAAGAATGTAGTTTTGTGAATTTAACAGCAGATGAAGGTTATTCAAATTCTCACTTTAAAACCATTATCCCTCCAAAACGCAGAAGAAATTGTTATAGAATTGACAAAGATCAAATGAATATTGAGGTAACCAGAGGGCGATCTGAAATTTATGATATTTTAACCCATTTAACTTTTTTGTTTATTGAATCTCATAAAATCGCCAATAAAGTATTAATAAAAGAAGACAAGGATACTGTTAGAGAGTGGAAAAAATTAGAAGATATTGTTTTACATAATAAGAAAATTTCAAAAGATGAGCGCGAAATTATGTTTGCGCATGTTGCACGTATTTTAGGACGAACTTTTGAGGAAATTCAGAATGTGCATGCTATTTTAAGCTTGGAACATAATCCTGATCGTTTTTTCCAAATTATATTTTGGCTAGGACATTTGGCAATTAATGAAAAGGTGAATGATTTAAAAAGAGCCATTACTTTTAGTCCTGTTTTACGTGAGCGCATCGGTCATCATATTTATGGTGAAATATGGGCCAATAACATTAAAAAAACATTAAGTGATAAAAATTTATTAGAGCGGCCAATTCATATTATTAGTGCAAATATGCACAGTGTTATGAACTCTATCTATGCCCCCATTGTGCTACCTAAACAAATTAAAGATGATGATACTATTTCGTTATTTGAAATACTAAGTGATGACGAAAATGAAGATTTACGTAAGCAAGTAATGGAATATGCATCTGAAAATGGATTAACCTATATTAAAGATACTTCAGGAACCAATATAAATGTTCAGATAATTGATACTGAAAAAATAGATATTCATAAAACAACATATGAAATTGACAACAGTGTTGAAAATGAAAAAAGGCCTGTTATTATTGTAATGGACTATGCTTTTGGAGAACAAGCTTACGAAACTATGGATGAATTGTTAAAACCTTATGTTTGTGAAAAAGGAAAAAAACATCATTTAAATGTTGAATCGGTTTCAATTATGGGTAAAGCAGGTATTTTAGATGGTGGAAAAGGAGATATTATGATTCCTTCATCTCATATTTTTGAAGGAACCGCTGATAATTATCCCTTTAAAAATCAATTAAAGAAAAAAATGTTTGAAGGTTGCGGTGTAGGAGTTTCTGCAGGTGCAATGGTAACAGTTTTAGGAACATCTCTTCAAAATAAAGATATTTTAAACTTCTTTCACGACTCAACTTGGAAAGTAACTGGGTTAGAAATGGAAGGTGCACATTATCAAAAAGCCATTCAGGCAGCTTCAAAGATTAGAGGTAATATATCAAGCAATGTAAAAGTGCGTTATGCATACTATGCGTCTGACAATCCTTTACAAACAGGAAGTACTTTGGCTTCTGGGGGATTAGGTACCACTGGAGTTTTGCCAACATATATTATCACTCAAAAAATTCTTGAACAAATATTTTAACTAGATTATATTGTATAAAAAAAGATACATATTTCCAAAAAGAATTTTAGATATTGTTTTTTCTTTACTCGTAATTATTCTAATCATGAGTTGGCTCGTGCCTTTGGCTGCCATTATTATTTATTTCGAATCGGGAGAAAATATTTTTTTCACTCAAAAAAGAATTGGCAAAAACGGTAAAGCTTTTAAAATTTATAAATTTAAAAGCATGAAAGGAATTTCACCTGTGAACGATCCCCTTTTATCAATAGACGAAGAGGCAAGAATTACAAAATTTGGTAAATTTATTCGAAAATATAGAATAGATGAATTCCCGCAATTTTTTAATGTTTTAAAAGGAGAAATGAGTATTGTTGGACCAAGACCTGAACGACAGTTTTTTTTAGATCATATAATAATATACATTCCTAAATATAAGGAATTGCTAAACTTAAAACCAGGAATTACGTCATTGGGTCAAATTAAATATGGGTATGCAGATAATTTAGAACAAATGTTAAAACGTGCTAGGTACGATTTAATTTATTTAGATAATTTAAATTTTTGGACAGATATTAAAGTAATTTTGAGTACAATTGTTGTTGTATTTCAAGGAAAAGGAAGATAAAAAGTAAGAATAATTATGAATGTATTAATTTTAGGATCAGGAGGAAGAGAACATGCAATGGCATGGAAAATAGCACAGAGCAATTTATTAAGCCAGCTATTTATTGCTCCTGGAAATGCAGGAACAAGAGAAGTTGGAACCAATTTAGAAATTAATCAAACTGATTTTGAAGCAATAAAAAAAGCTGTTTTAGAAAACAACATAGAGTTGGTAATTATTGGCCCTGAAGATCCATTGGTAAAAGGCATACATGATTTCTTTTTAAATGATAACGAATTAAAAAATATTCCTGTAATTGGTCCTCAAAAATATGCTGCACAATTAGAAGGAAGTAAAGAATTTGCTAAAGAATTTATGGTTCGTCATAACATTCCAAC
>JADWMI010000059.1:8258-11034 GCA_015767395.1 Bacteroidota bacterium
ACCTACTGTCGATGGTTTACAAAAAGACAACATTCCATATGTTGGTTTTATTTTCATTGGACTAATTTTAGTGAAAAATGAAATTAAAGTTATTGAATACAATTGCAGAATGGGTGACCCAGAAACCGAAGTTGTTATTCCGTTAATTGAAAGTGACTTTTTAGAATTATTAATAGCTACAGGTAAAAAAGAATTACATACCAAAACTATTGAAATTAAAGATAAAAGTGCTTGTACGGTTATGTTAGTTTCAGGTGGATATCCTGAAGCTTATGAAAATGGAAAAGAAATTTTAGGATTAGATACAGTTGAAAATTCAATTCCTTTCCAGGCAGGAACTAAAATTGTTGATGGTAAATTAGTAACCAACGGAGGAAGGGTAATCGCCGTTACTTCCTATGGAAAGAACTTTAAAGATGCTTTAAAAACATCATACAAAAGCATTGAGAAAATTTGCTTTAACGGAATGAATTATAGAACAGATATTGGTTTTGACTTGTAAAAAAAAATTCTTGTCGCCCCGTTAAATTGGGGATTGGGTCATGCAACACGATGTGTCCCAATTATTCAAGCCCTAATAAAAGAAGGATTTGAACCCGTTTTAGCTAGCGACGGAAATGCTTTATTGTTACTTAAAAAAGAATTTCCTTTTTTAAAAAGTTACACCCTTCCATCCTATAATATTAAGTACTCCAAAAGCGGTAATAATTTAAAATTAAAACTGCTTTTGAGTACTCCTTTTATTCTTTCCGCTGTTAAAAAGGAAAAAAAAATAGTAGCTCAAATCATTGAAAAAGAAAATATAAAAGGCATTATTTCCGACAATAGATTTGGGGTCTTTAGCAATACAATTCCTTCAGTATATGTTACCCATCAACTAAATGTTTTATCGGGTAAAACTACTTTTATTACCTCAAAAATACACCGAACAATCATTGCTAAATACAATGAATGCTGGGTCCCCGATTTTGAAAATAAATCCAATTTTTCAGGAATTCTTGGTCATTTAGAGAACAAATCCCTCGACATAAAATATTTGGGAATATTAAGTCGCTTAAAACCTTTTAAATCAGAAATTAAATACGATATAATGGTTTTGCTTTCAGGCCCTGAACCGCAACGTACAACATTAGAAAATAAACTGCTAATTGAACTTCAAAATCATTCAGGAAAAATATTATTTGTAAGAGGTGTCTTAAACGATTCAAAAGAAATTATAGAACCTCATAACTTTGAAGTAGTAAATTATTTAGGAACAGAACCATTAGAAAAAGCCATTAACCAAAGTAATTTAATTATAGCTCGTTCAGGATATTCGACTATTATGGATTTGGCAGTTTTAGGTAAAAAAGCCTTTTTCATACCAACTTCAGGTCAGTTTGAACAAGAATATTTAGCCGAAAGTTTACAAAATAAAGGAATTTCACCATTTTCAAACCAGCAGGACTTCACAATAAAAAAGTTAGAAATATTAGAAAAATATAGCGGATTTACAACTTATAAAAACAAATTAGATTTAAAAATCTTCAGCCTTTTCAAGAGTGAATGAAAACTCTGAGCCCCTTAAATATTTACTTTTAACAAAAATTTGCTCACTATGTGCTTCTATAATATGTTTTACTATTGAAAGCCCTAATCCCGAACCACCTTGATCTCTTGAGCGGCTTTGATCAACTCTATAAAAGCGCTCAAAAATACGCGACTGGAATTCTTCTTTGATCCCCTCTCCATTATCAATTACCTTCACTAAAACTTTATTCTCTCCAGAAGACCCAATACTTATGGTTGTAGTGCCATTTATTTTACCGTATTTAATAGAATTCACTATTAAATTGGTAAGCACTTGCTCAATCCGTTCTTCATCTGCCAAAACCCAAATTGGATGATCATAATGTCTGTCTAAAAACAAGGAAATATTTCTTTTATTGGCTTCCATTTCAAGTAAATCGAAGGTGTCTTTTACCAGTTCAACAATATTAAATACTTGTAAATTTAAATTTAAATCAGCCGATTCCAATTTCGAAATTAAATCTAAATCTTTAACAATTGAAATTAAACGTTCAACCCCTTTATTAGCCCTTTCTATAAATTTTTTACGGATTTTTTTATCGCTAACAGCACCATCTTGTAGTGTTAATAAGTAACCTTGAACAGTAAATAACGGCGTTTTTAATTCGTGTGAAATATTACCCAAATACTCTCTTCTATAGTTCTCTTGTAAAGTTAGTTTTTTAATTTGTTGCTGTTTAATTTTTGCGAATTTTTGAACTTCTAATGAAAGTTCATCAAAATTTGTAGAAATCGGTGTTTTATCAACACCTGTAGTATTTAACAAGGCAACACTTTCAAATATTTTTTTGATTTTGGGATATAAAAATTTTTCAATCTGATATAGCGTAATAAAAAAAGTAACTCCAAAAACAATTACAACAAACAAAATAATATACAAGTAAAAAAACCAGTTGTTTAATAATAATGCAACACTAAAATAAAATAGAATGGAGGCTAAAAGCGTAATATAGAATGAAGTCCAAAATGCAAAAGTATGTGTTTTTTTAATCTTCATTTAGTACAAATTTATACCCAACTCCTTTTACAGTTTTAAAATAATCATCACCAATCTTTTCCCGTAATTTTCGAATATGAACATCTATAGTTCTTCCACCAACAACCACTTCATTTCCCCAAACCTGATCTAAAATATCATCTCTTTTAAATACTTTATTTGGTTTAGAGGCCAGTAAAGCAAATAGTTCAAATTCTTTTCTTGGCAACG
>JADWMI010000237.1 GCA_015767395.1 Bacteroidota bacterium
CACGTTATTAATAGGTTATTTCACTGGTAGATTAATCGAACGTTCTGAGAACACAATAGAAGCTATAAAAAAATTAATAGCTTTTGGCGCTGTAGCAACTTTTATTGGTTGGCTTTGGAATTTTACCTTTCCAATTAACAAAGCCTTATGGACAAGCTCCTACGTTTTATACACTGGTGGTTTAGCAATGGTATTTTTAGCTAGCTTACTTTGGATTATAGATGTTAAAAGCATTAAAAAATGGGCTACTCCATTTATCCATTTTGGTACTAACCCTTTGGCTATTTATATGTTTTCAGGTGTTTATGTTTCAGCAATCATTTATTTAATACATATTCCTATTGCTTCTGGTGAAGTTTTAAATGGATACGATTATTTATATTCTCAAGTGTTTGTTCCAATTGCAGGAAATATGAATGGGTCGCTTTTATTTGCAATCACACACATCATCTTTTTCTGGTTGATAACTTATGCACTCTACAAAAAGAAAATTTTCATTAAAATATAAAACAACTATTTTTTTTTAGAAATAGCACAAAATAAAAAGATCGAGCAAATTTAATTTACTCGGTCTTTTTATATGTTATATAATGTTTCTTATTAAAAGAAACTAGCTCTATTATCATTAATATCAGCTGTTTCTTTTAACACCTGAAATAATTGATATGTTCTTCCTCTTAATCCTGTAGCAGCCGTATTACGGAAACCTTCATAATTTTCAATATCAACAGGAGCATCTCTTTTTGTTACTTGTACAACAAACACACCTTTTTCTCCTTGAATTTTACTAGAAACTTCTTCTAATTTCATTGTAGACATTGCTCCAACAACTGTAGGTTCGTTACCAACACCTGAAATTACAGGACTCCCTAAATTTGTAGATGAAGCTGAACGAACATTGGTTGAACTGCTTTTTGCAATTTCTTCCAAAGTTTCTCCTTCCATTGATTTTTCAATAAGTGCAGCCTTTTTCTCTTTAATTAATAAAGGTCTAACCTCCGTAATTATTTCAGATGTAATGGCTACTTCATCTTTTTCAGTCTTCTCAGTTAATACCGTTACAACATAACTTCTTTTCCCTGCTATATCTACATCAAATCTTTTAGAATCACCCAAAGCTCTTTCACTACTAAATGCCCAAGTTACTATTTGACGTTGTTGATTAATTCCTGGAACATTTTCATCTAATGCTTTTAAATTTTGTGCAGTTTGAACTGTAAACCCTTTATCTGTACCTACTTCGTCAATCGTGCTTCCTTCAGATAAACTTGCATACATTGATTCTGCTTGCTCAAAAATAGTGTTTTCAGTGTCTTCAGAAGCTTCAATTAAACGTGCATATGTTGCTAATTTCACTGCTTTTTGAGCCGTTGTTTGATCATCTATTCTAATAATATGAAAACCAAAAGCAGTTTCTACTATTTGAATACTTCCTGTTTTATTTTTGTAAATAAATTCAGCAAAATCTTTATCAAACCCTTGTGAAAATGCTTGATCTTTACGAATCCATCCTATATCTCCACCTTTACCTTTTGTTCCATCAGAATTAATTTCATCTGCAACTTCAGTAAATTTTGCTTTGTTTCTACTTACTAAGTTAAAAATACTATCTACTTTCTTTTTAGCTTCTTCTTTTGTTATAATAGAAGTTGATCTAGTAGTACCAATGTAAGGGACAATAATATGACTTGATTTAACTGAATCTGGAATTTGCACAACTTCTACAAGTTTAGAAATTTTATAGTAACCATTGTTTTTGTAAGCACCAATTACGTCACCAACACTTGCATTAAAAACTGCTTCTGAAATTTCAGTTGGAACTTGACTTCTATATTTATAGCTATTATCCAAACTTAAATCTGATCCATTTTCATTTAAAAATGCATCATAATTAGTTGTGTTCTTTAACCCTGCAATTTGTACAGTTGCTTTTGCTGCATTGCTATACTCTTCTCTATCGTTAATATAACCTTCAACCAATTCTTTTGTATTTGTATCATCAGCAAGTGATGGTACAATTTCAAATTTTACATATTGAATAGAGCGTGCTGCTTCTGGCTTGTATTTTTTTGGATGTTTACTAACGTATGCTTTAACATCTGCTGTATTTACAATTGCTAAAGAATCAGCTATTGTAGCATAAGGCACATAAACAAATTTAGCATCCATACTTGTATTTTGGTACAAGTAAGTTCTTTTACCTTCTGCAAGTGAAGCTCCCAAACCAGCAGTAACCAGCGATGTATAAGCTTGACGCTCTATATTTTGTTTGATACTTTTTTCAGTAGCTAACCAATTATACCAGGCTTCAGCATTTCCAGTTTCTGCCTCGTCTTTTAAATTTGCGATATATTCTTTTAACTTTTCTTGATCAAAAAGATTCGCTTCATTTTTAAACATTGGAGAATTTTGAATTTCAGGTAATGCAACCATTGCATCCCAAATATCTTTTTCACCAACAACTATTCCTGACTCTTTAAGTTGAGATTCAAATATTTTCTCTCCTACAAAAGTATTCCATACCGCATCTACAGCTTGCATTTGCGTAGCTCTTCCGCCACTTTGCGCTCTATAAGCTTCAACTTGACTCGCAAATTCTTCTCGGTCAATTTCTTCACCATTTACCTCACCAACTGAGTTTATTTTACTAGAACTAAAAAATTGTTCTAAAGAACTAGGATCAAGTACAAATGCAAAAAGCGCCAAACCTACAATTAGGATTAGGAACATTGAACGATCTCTAATTTTTGATAATATTGCCATTGTTATATTTCTTTTAATTACAGTGTGCGAAATTACAATTAACTATTTAAATATGAAAGTGAATTGCGTAATATTAACGGTAAACAAGGCGTAATTTTTAGTCAAAAGATTTGATTAATCCTCTTGATCTAAAACTTTTAGATAAACCTCCATTATTTTAGAAGAATCTACCTTTAACATTTTAAAATGCAAGTTATTTATTTCAATAATTTCACCCTGTTTTGGAATGTCCTCATTATGGTAAACAATAAAGCCTCCAAGCGTTTCATAGGCCTCATCTTCTATAATATTTAAATTATATGCCTCATTTAAATAATCAACCTCTAGCCTAGCCGAAAACTCATATTCCCTGCCATTCAATGTGTTTTCAAGTAATGCAACAGTGTCATGTTCATCAACAATTTCACCAAAAAGTTCCTCTACAATATCTTCAACTGTTATAATTCCTGAAGTACCTCCAAACTCATCTAAAACAACCGATATGCTTCTTTTTTTCAAAGTCAAAAGATTAAGCACATTGTTTATTCGCATACTTTCAGGAACAAACTCAACTGTCATCAGCATTGCTTGAATATTTTTAGGCTTTTTAAACATTTCAAATGCATGCGCATAGCCTAAAACATCATCTAAAGAATTTCTATAAACCAATATTTTTGAATAACCCGTTTCTATAAATAGTTTCTTTAAGCTCTGAATACTCTCATTGATATCAACAGCAACAATTTCTGTACGTGGTATCATAATTTCACGGGCCTTCAAATTGTTAAATTCCAAAGCATTTTGAAATATTTGAATTTCACTATCTACTTCTTCACTATCTCTTGAATGCTCAAGCTGTTCTGTAATATAATTCCCTAATTCTTCTTTGGTAAATTCAGTTTGCTGTACATCTTTTGATGAATTAAAGAAAACCTTTAAAAGAAAATCAGAAATAGCAGTAATAAAATTTGAAATATAATGAAACACAATGTAAAAAAAGTATGCAAGCGGGGCCAATGCCCAAAGGGATTCGTTGGCATAAATTCTAAATATTGCTTTTGGAATAAACTCTGCAGTAACTAAAATTATAAGGGTTGAAATTAATGTTTGTAATAACAGTATTGAAAATTCATTAAACATTGTTGCAGGCAAGAACCCAACAATTAATTCTCCCATAAAAAAACTATAAACCACCAAAGCAATATTATTACCAACCAACATTGTAGTAATAAATTTAGATGATTTTGAAGTGAGTTTTTTTAGGATTCTGGCTGAAATCCCTTCCTTTTTCTTTTGTAATTCAATTTGAAATTTATTAGCAGAAATATAAGCAATTTCCATCCCCGAAAAAAAGGCTGATAAAAGTATAGAAACTAATATAACTACTATTTGGACTTCCATTTACTATTTATTATTCTGCATTTTTTTTCTGAAACGTTTTCTAAAAAAATACATGAACATCGCCAATGCTGAAAATAATAAAAACAAGTATGCACGAGACCTATCTTCGCTCCAATTTAAATAAGTTTCAACTAAAAAAACGATGGCTACTATTAA
>JADWMI010000060.1:0-7416 GCA_015767395.1 Bacteroidota bacterium
GACACGCTTGCATACACGATTTACAACCAATACAACGGTTGTTATCAAAATCTACAATACCATCTTCACGAGTATATAGTGCTTCTACCGGACAAATTTCAACACATGGGGCATCTGTACAATGGTTGCATCGCATCACTGAAAAAATTCGACGCGTGTTGGGGAACTCTCCTTTTTCGACTTGCTTAACATAGGTTCTGTTAACGCCAACCGCCACATCGTGTTCAGATTTACAGGCAGTTGTACAAGCGTGACAGCCAATACATTTTCGGTTGTCAATTATAAAACCGTATTTCATTTTTATAAAATAATTTGAATGATAACAAATTTAGGGTTTGGAAAAATGAGTTTTGTAACCAGAGTCACACAATTAAATATATTTTAAAAATAAACAATCCAACAATTAAATTGAAATGAACTATTTTTGTTTAACTATTTAAAAATATATGGAAATTCAGCTTTTATTTTTTGGAATTACAACAGATTTAGTGGGGGAAAAATCCATGTCATTGAATGTCATTGACAACACTTCCATAACTGAACTTAAAAGAATATTAATGACTCGATTTTCGGCATTAAAAAATATTCATGATTTTGCCATTGCAGTTAATGAAGACTATGCAGAAGATGAATTGATTATTAAAAATGGTGATGTGGTGGCTATAATCCCACCTGTTAGTGGTGGTTAATCTCTTAAATATTTTTTATCAATATAAAAAGTTCCAAAAGGAATTATAGAGGCTGCCAACACAACCATAAAGTTTTTTGGTTTCCAATTTAGTTCATATTTCATCATTATTGCCAAGACTACATAAGCAACAAATAAAAGTCCGTGTGGCATTCCTAACATTTTCACATAAGATTCATTTCCAACAGCATATTTAATTGGAGTAGCGATAAACAACAATAACAAATACGATACCCCTTCTAAAACACTCACAATTCTAAATAATTTTTTCATCTAAATCTAATATATTTTACGAACTGCCAAAAGTACATTTTTGATTTGTTAACTTTGTAAAAGTTTAGTTAAAATATGGAACATAGAACCTCGGTAAAAATAACTTCAAAAAAACTGAATCAACAAGATTGTTATGATTTTGTGCAAGATGAATCTTGTGGCGGAATTACAGTTTTTGTAGGTACTGTTAGAAATTCTACAAAAAACAAATCTGTAACTTTATTAGATTTTAGCGCCTACGAACCAATGGCTTTAAAAGAAATGCAAAAGATTGCTGATTTGGCTTTGGAGAAATTCTCGATTCATAAAATTGCCATTCATCACGCTATTGGCGAACTAAAAATCGGTGAAATACCTGTAATAATTGCGGTTTCTTCAGCGCATAGAAAAGCAACTTTTGAAGCTTGTGAATTTGCTATTGACACTTTAAAAGAAACAGTACCTATCTGGAAAAAAGAACATTTTAAAGATGGTGAAGTTTGGGTAAATTCACACCCTTAAACGATCTTCATTTTTTTCAATAAAAAAGAAGCATTCATATTTTTACAAACCCCTTCTTTTAATTTGTAATCAAAATTTAATTGATCATTCATGATCTCTGCATCGAAATAATAATTTTCAATTGCTGTTAATTCATTTTCTATTTCACACAAACTTAAATCATGGGTGGCAATAATACCTGTTGAGTTTGAGGCAACTAATTTCTGTACAAATTTTTTCGATCCTATGGCTTTGTCGGTACTATTTGTACCTTTTAAAATTTCATCTAGAATTATGAAGTAATCTTCATTCACAATTTCATCCACAATAAATTTTAACCGCTTTAATTCAGAAAAGAAATACGATTCATCATCGGCCAAAGAATCTGTAGTTCGCATACTCGTAATCAATTTAATAGGCGAATAGTTGAATTCCTCAGCACAAACAGGTAATCCCATATTTGCCATCACAATAGACATAGAAACAGTGCGCAAAAAAGTACTTTTCCCAGCCATATTTGCACCTGTAATAATGAAAAATTGCTGATTTTCAATTTTAAAATCATTGTTAATTCTCACTGTATCTTTCAATAAAAAATGCCCTAAATTTTTAGCCGAAATAACATTATTGTTTTTTTCAATTATAGGAAACACATAGCTTGGATGGTTAAAAGAAAAGTTAGCCAGTGAATTTTGAGCATCGAAAAAAGAGATTACTTCAAACCAATTTTCGACTTTTGATTTATATGTTTCAATCCATTTTTCAATTTTATAAACCTGCTGCAAATCCCATAATAAAAAACCATTTCCTACAAAAGCAATAACCAAATTATTTCGCTGATCCAAAGCATCTAACACCTTTGAAAATTCAGCAAATATTGTTGATGCTTTACGTGTTTCTGATTGAATTTCTTGTTGTTTTTCTATTAGAATTTGTGATTTAAATAAAGTAGTTTCTATTTCATTTAACAATTTGTTATATTGCTTAAAAGTTTCTTTTGTTTTACTTGAATACGTATATAGTACATTCACTTTTTTTAAATATGCTCCAGAAATTCCCAGGCCTAAAAACAACCAAAGGATAACAATTATAAATGGAATGATTTGAAAAACAGCTAACCCGATCAACAAACCAGAAATCAAAGAAAATATCAAAGGTAAAATAGCTAGAAACCTTGGGAATACCGCTTTGTAATCATGTACCCAACCTACAATTTCTTTGGCTGAAAATTCTACTTTCACTAAACTAGCCAAGGCCGAAAATTGTTGCCTCCATTTAGGTTTTTCACTTAGTTCTTTTATTCCCTGTTGTTTTTCTTTAATATTGGAAATCTCGTTTTTTGTTAAATAATTTGCGAACGTTGTTTTCCCTTCCTGAGTAACTGTTCTATTGCTATATTGAAAAAAAGATCGTTTCCCAAATAAATCAATATCATAACTATAAAAGTGTGATTGATCAATAAATTCATCTCCCTGGTCCAACATCGAAAAATCACCATTCAATACCGTTAGCTCCGTTTTATTTATTTCGAATAATGCTTTATTAAAGCTGCTTTTATATTGTAATTTACCATGTCTTAAAATTAAATATAGAAAAATAACAGCCCATAACCCCGCAATAAAAACCGCCACTTTTATATTTCCCCAAAACAAATAAATCCCGAATACGGCACTTAAAAAAAGGATGAAACGTATTGAACTTGAAACCGATAATTGCTGTTTTAACGTTTTTATTTCTTGCTCAAAATGTAATTTTTGAGCGGTATAAAATTCCAATGGGTTTTGCATCTAATAATTATTTATGCCTTCAGACAGACTAAAAACGGAGAGATTCGGATATTTTCGTTTTAATTTCAATGTAACATTATAACTTGTAATTCCTCTGTTACAAACAATAACATATTGCTTATTAAAGTTAGGTATGAATTTAGCTACATCAAATTCATTATATGATATTTTTTGTTGAACTTTAAAAGGAAGGCTTGCATCCAAATTGTTAATAACACTAATAATTTCAGTCTTTGGATCTGTAATTATTTTATTTAATTCTGATGAAGAGATTAATAAAGAGCTATTCTGGGTTTTACAATGTGCATCTAAATAAATTGAATTTTTAAAAATGTTTTCAATATTTATGGATTTATTTTTCTTCAATTTCATTCTAAATTGAGAATTCTCCAACGTATTATAGATTAACAATTGATTGACCAATAAACTACCCGTTTTGGTAATTAATTTAATGACCTCATTTACTTGTAACATGGCAATTAAACCAACAATTGGATTCAAAGTTCCCGCTTCTTCACAATTTGGAATATCGGTGGCTATATTAGGAAATGCATCTCGCAAATTACATGAGTAATTTCCATCATTATCTACCACATTAAAGGTCGCTACATAACCATCAAACTTATACAGTGAACCATAAACCAAAGGTTTTTTGGAAAGTACACAAGCGTCATTAATCAAGTATTTAATTTGTAAATTATCTGTGCCATCTACAACAATATCATAATGTGAAATCAACGATAAAATTGAATTTTTATCAACGGCTTCATTGGTGACATTAACTTTTGTAAAAGGTGCTCTCTTTTGAATTTGGGAAGCTAAAACATCTACTTTTGAATGTTGAACATCATCTGTTTTAAAAAAAACTTGTCGGTGTAAATTGGAAACAGAAACATTGTCAAAATCAACCAAATGTAACGTTCCAACTCCACTTGTAGCCAAATAAATAGCTGCTGGACTTCCCAATCCGCCACAGCCAATTATCAAAACTTTTGCATTTTGCAAAAGCGCTTGTCCATATTCTCCTATTTCAGATAATGTGGTTTGACGTTTAAAATATTCCGATTTAGAAATCTCCATTATTGATTTATGATTGCTTTTCCTATTGCATTTAAAAAATACTTTTCTTCACTTATTCGAATAAAACTATGCAACTTCTTAAGATACAAAAAATACTGCATATCTCCAAATCCATAAACCGTTTCTTGATGTTGCCAAATCAATAAATTCTGTACAATTTCCTTGGCTGTCAAAGCAGATGAATCAATTGTTTCCAAAATCTTATTTTGAATTTCATTCAAACCATTTATAGTTTGAAATCGCTTCAAATGCTGCTTCATTGCTAGTTCAAAATATGAAAATTTATTATTTTCACTGTAGTCAAACGCTGCTATTTTTTCAATATTATTTTTTGCATAAGCTTCCCAACATTCTTTGGCATATTCTAAGTCAGTTTTGTTAAGTTTTAGTTTATTATTGTATAATTCCTTAAAGTCTTCAGGAGAAAAATCTGTTAATGAATGTAGCTTCTCATTACCTTTTACTTTACCAGAGCATACCAAATTATATGTAATCGTTTTTCGATAATTTTTATATAAAAAAGTAGATAGGGCCATTAAGTTCACCTGGCAAAACAAATCGAATTCAAACCACATAACCAACTCATTGTAATTAGATAAATCTTCTAATTTCAACAACTCTTTAATGGTTTTATCAAAGTATTCTAATTTTGAAACATCGAGTTCTTTTTCAAAGTAATCCAATCTTTTTTTCCAAAATTCATCACTGCCAACTTTCACGTAAACTGGGCCATCACAAAGCATTTCTCTCCAAACAATAATATCACCTTCAATACCCGATCCGGTTAAAATTGGCACAACTGCATCACCATTTACAATATGAATTGTATTAGCCATTTATTTCTTTCTGAGCATCTTTATATTCTTCAGGAGTGTTGATATTTCGAATAAAATCATCATCGATCTCCACAATTTCAACATCTGAATTGATCAGTACTTTACGCGGACAAGAATATCCTTGCCCTAAATAATTCAACAATAGCGGATAACTTTTGGGCTCCCAAATAGTAATTAAGGGCTCTGGAAACTGCTTGTCTTTTCCTTTAATAGTTGTGGCTACTTTTGAAGGATTACGATGTTTTAATAACAATTGAATTACGGCATCAGTTACAAATGGTAAATCGGTAGCAATTACCAACCAAGCTACATTTGGATTTTCTTGAAAAGCTGAACAAATAGCTCCAAACGGACCCAAACCAATCAATTTATCCGTGATTTTATTTTGAGTTGTAATTTCTTGATCATCTCTGACGGACAAATAGCTTTTTAAATGATTTTTCTCCAACAATTCAATTGCAACATCACGTTGGTTTTTTCCAAAAAAATTGAGCGTTCCTTTGTCTGTTCCCATTCGAGTACTTTTTCCACCAGCCAATACCAATCCATGAATTGGTGCTATTTTTTCCTTGATTAAGTTTTCAATATGTTTTGAGATATTTTCAACTTCATCAATATGATAACACAACAGGTTTTTAATTTGTGGATTGTGCGCTACTAAAAAATCGAAATATTTTGAATCGTTTGTTAATTTTACAACAAACTGTATATTATTTAACTGCTCTAGTCGTTTTTTAACAGACGCTTCTTTTTCATTGTCTAAAATTAAAATCTGCTTTGCTCCTTGATAATGATTGCCGTTGACAAAAACACAATCATATTGTGAAAACTGAACACGTTGATTGAATTTGTTCACATCATAATTTATAGAAACAGCCGCTGTTCCTTTATGATGAAACGTATACGTTTCCAAATTTAAACCTTCAACATCTTTACTATGTGAAGCATCAAAATATGCCAGTTTATAATATTCTAAATTTTCAGAAACCTTTGTAATTAAATCTGAAATAATATTGCATTTTGTACCAACAATGGTAATTTCATTTGGAGCAAAATTGTCGTTATCGCGTAATTTTAGTTTCGCATGTTTTTGATGTTTACCCATTTTTAATATCGCTTTTCCCTCCAGATTTTTCAATCAATTTAACTTCCTTTATCACCATTTTTTGTGAAATGGCCTTACACATATCATACACCGTTAAAGCTGCAATATTTGCACCTGTTAAAGCCTCCATCTCTACGCCTGTTTTTCCTTCAATGGAAACAGTGCAAAATATTTCTATATCTTCTTCATTAATAATTTCAATATCAATATCAACACCATTAATGAGTAATGGATGACACATCGGAATCAATTCAGAAGTTTTTTTCACTGCCTGAATTCCTGCAATAATCGCTGTTTGAAAAACTGGACCTTTTTTAGTTACCAACTCTTCATTATTAAAATGAGCAATAATTTCAGCCCCTAAAAACATGGTTGCTTTTGCCGTAGCCTGACGTTTGGTGATTTTTTTATCACCAACGTTTACCATTTTTGGCTGATTCTTTTTATTGATATGAGAAAATTTATTTTCCATAATTAATGATGTTTCCTTTCCGCTTTGAAAATTCTATAATATTGGATTTTCACTATTCAACTTTGCTTTTTCAAATTCAGCAGTTCGCTGTATTTGCTCTTCTAGGCTCCATTCAAAATCAAACCTGTTTTTAAGAAATTCAGCTATCGGTCCTAGCCCGATTTCTGCTCTTCTTTTATCAATATTTACGGGGTCATATACTGGCCAAACGTTAAAACTTTTGGTTTCTGGATAATATTTCATTTGCCCGCCATAGATTTGTAAATCGCCTCTATCTGTTGCAATTCTATCTTCTGCTCTTACCAAAAATCGAGGCTCCAACTTTTTATCTTTTACCGCTTGCCTCATCAAAGGCAGGTATTTTATTCGAATTTCATTGTCTGAATGTTGAATAACATTACAAATAGTCCAGTTTCCTTGCTCACCTATAACATCCTTTTCAGGCCACCCATATTTTAAAATAGCTGCTACTTTTTCTTCGTTAACAATGTGATTCTTCTTATAAATATCTTGCTGTTCCTGCACCAATTCTGAGTCTGCCCCATGAACTTTCATTAAAGAATCCCTCATGGTAATGGGTTCTTGTTCTGTCCTCCAGATTGTATCTAAAACAGCAACTATATCCTCAGGGTTGTCTATAGAATTTACAGCTTTATTCGACTGTTTTTTGTTAGAACAAGCCATAAATAACAGCA
>JADWMI010000060.1:7516-11025 GCA_015767395.1 Bacteroidota bacterium
TATACCAATTGTGTTACAAAAATTCCTATCCCTGCCCCCACCAAAACATCCGACAAATAATGTCTGTTATTCAGCATTCTAAAAACACCTGTTGTAGCAGCGAAAGCATAACCACTATAAGCAAATACAGGAGAGGCGTCTTGAAATTCATGTTGTAAAACAGCCGCATTTGTAAATGCAATTGTTGAATGTCCTGAAGGGAAAGAATGCGTATCAGTGCCATCAGGCCTCGTTTTGGTGATTGTTGCTTTTAAAAACTCTGAAACCCCTGTTGAAACCACATTTGAAATAAACAAATACTTTGTTTGATCAAACCAATGATTTTTAGCTTTCATTCCGAAAGCATCTGCTGCATACATTTGTACAATTGGTACAAATAAAATATAATCATCTATAGGTAATTCGTAATCGTTTCCTACTTTATCACGTAAATCAGTTTGAAAGTTTCTTTCAAAATCACTATTGTTTATCAATAAACCGACACCAATTAAACTGGCTGGCACAATTGCTTTATGCAACAAGGTTCGTGATTTCTCAGGCTTAAAATTATCATTTAATTGAATGGAATCTTTGTTTTTAATCTGTTGAGCACTTCCATTTGAAACATACAAAAACAGCAAACAAAAAAGCAATTTTAAAATTATTTTCATAGTGATTTTTGAATTCTTCTAAAATCGAATTTACAAAGTTCTATATGGTATAAACGGAAAAACTTCACCTTTATTAAAATTGGTTCTGTCATCAGGTAATTCTATAAAACCATCAGCATCTACCAAGTTTGCCAAATCTCCAGAACCTTTACCCGATACTGGTGTAGCATATAATTCCCCGTTTTTCTGGGACAACTTTACTTGTAAAAAGTAAGTCAAACCTGGTTTAAAAAAGAAATCATCTGAAAGAACGGCTTGTTGTTTATTATCGAAATTCAATCCAACAGATTTTTGATACCAAGGTGTAAAATATTTTAAACAACTTACAAAAGTAGAAACTGGATTTCCAGGAAAAGCAAAAACGGTCTTATCACTTCGACGATGCTCAGTACAGGCCTTCTTACCAAACCAAAATGGTTTCCCAGGGCGTTGTTTTACTTTATGAAATAATTTTTCTACACCTAAATTATCCAACACTTCAGGAATAAAATCAAACTTTCCTTTGGATACTGCTCCACTAAAAATTAGCACATCGTAGGCATTCAAAAAGCCTCCAATCTTCCTTTCCAATACTTGCTTGTCATCTAAAATATGAGCGGTATCGGCTTTTACATGTATTTTCTCTAATAATGAAACCAAAGTGTACACATTGCTTCTTCTAATTTGATGTTCTGCCGGCGTTTCAGTAACTTCGACCAATTCATTTCCCGTAGAAACAACCATTACTTTTGGCTGTTTTGCTACTTTTACTATTGATTTCCCAACGGTCGCTAATACACCAATTTCAGCGGAAGAAATGATGGTATTTTTTTCAATTAACACATCTCCAATAGTTCTATCCAATCCTTTTTTATGAATATTTTGAAAAGATCTTACAGTTTCCAAATCAACCGTTGCCTCCCCATTTTCAATATTTAACAATTCATATTGAACCACCACATCACAACCATTTGGTAACATCGCCCCAGTCATGGCTTCAATACAGTTTTCCTTATTTTTTAAAGTTAGTTGAGGACTTCCAGCAGCTTGAACACTCTCAATTTTAAAGGTTCTTTGCCCATTATTGAAAGCTTCATATGAAATGGCTATACCATCCATACTTACTCTATTAAAGGGCGGGAAATCTCTATCGGCAAGAATATCTTCTTTTAAAACCCGACCAACAGATTTTATAAAATCTACTTCTTCAATTCCAAAGTCTTCTGAATTATTCAGTATTATTTGTAGAGCTTCTTTTACAGTTGTTAAATTCATTTTTTCTAATTTAAAGCATTAAAAAACGCAATTAACTTTTGTTGGTCCAATTTACCATTAGTTCTTACGCCGCTGCACAAATCAAGTCCGAATGGATTCACTTCATCAATGGCTTTAAAAGCATTTGAAGGATTTAATCCTCCAGCCAAGAATACTGGAACTTTTACTTTTTGAACAATTTGTTTACTTATTTCCCAATTGTGAATTCTGCCTGTTCCACCCAATTCTTTGGTCACTAAATTAGGGTTTCCGCTGTCCAACAAAATAGTGTCAACATAGTTGGATATTTCCAAAGCTTCATCAATTGAACTTTTATCTAAAACGTGTAAAACCTGCACAATTTTAATATTGGGCAAAGCCTTTTTCAATTCCAAATGATTTCCTTGAGTCAGTGTGTCAACAATTTGAATTGTTGTTGTTTTTACTTTTGAATGATGTTCAATTATTTTATCAACCGAAGTTTCACTTGTCAATAAAAAAGTTTCAATATCTTTTGGAGTACTACTTGCAATTTCAGCAATTAATTTATCAGAAATAATTCCAGGGCCACTTGGCATATGCCCAACCAATCCTAACGCGTATGCTCCGGCATCAACAGCCATTTGAGCTTCATCAACACTACTAATACAACAGATTTTTATATGTGTTTTCTTCATTTAACCACCAATTGTAGACATACTTTCCGAAACTTCATTTCCACGAGCAGCTTCCGCAATAAATCCGTTTTCAGGTTTTTTATGTACTGTTGAAATGAATAATTCTTTCAACTCATCATCACTTGCACCATTTCTTATAAAATCACGTACATTAAAAACACCACCATCAAACAAACAGTTTTTAAACATGCCCGTTGCAGTAATTCTAATTCTATCACAATCGTTACAAATTGTGCGTGTAAACGCAGGAATAATCCCAAAAGATCCTTTGTAATTTGGAATCTTAAAGTTTTTTGAGGTCGAAGACTTCTTAGATATTAAAGTTTCAACTTCGGAATAGTGTAGTCGAATATGCTCAATTATCTTCGTGTAATTCCAAACTTCATCCATAGGCCGTTGGCCATTTCCATTAAAAGGCATTTCTTCAATAAAACGAACTGCAATATCTTTTTCTTTTGAAAGCTCCACAAAATCAATAATTTCATCGGTATTAAAGCCCGATTGTACTACGACATTTAGCTTCAATTTTAAATTGCTTTTTTCAAGTTTTTCAAATGTATCATACACGCTTGCGAATACATCTCTCCTTGTAATTTTTGCAAATTTTTCTTTATTCAAGCTATCAATGCTCAAATTAACTGCATTGATTTTTAGTTCTTCAAGTTTATCAATATGATTAGAAATTAAAGCACCGTTGGTAGTAATGTTAATTTCATCTAACTTATCATTGAACGAAAGTGATTCTAAAAAATTAACAAAATCTTTTCTAACAAATGGTTCTCCACCTGTTAAACGCACTTTATTTACGCCCAATTCAGAAAGTACACGTGTAATTCGGTACATTTCTTTATAAGTCAGCAATTCTTTTCTATCAACAATATTAATTCCTGCTGCAGGCATACAATATTGACAACGTAAATTACAGCGATCTGTAACTGCCAATCTCAAA
>JADWMI010000238.1 GCA_015767395.1 Bacteroidota bacterium
ACAACTAAACATGGTGATTTCAAAAAAACCAGTAATGGTAAATGTCAAATAACCATAAACAACAGTCTAAATCCATATCAGTTTTTATTAACCCTAATTCACGAAATTGCACATTTCACGACTCACAAACAATACAAACGAGTAAAACCACATGGCATTGAATGGAAAAGACATTTTCAACATTTAATGCTGCCTTTTGTACAACCTGCAATTTTTCCACAAAACTTACTTCCTCATTTGGCCAAATACCTAATGAATCCAAAAGCGAGTACTGGAAGTGATGTGAATTTAACCTTTGCTTTAAAACAGTATGATGAGGATACGGATAAGGATTTTATTATTGAAATAGCACACGGTAGTATTTTTACATTCAACAACAAAACATACCAAAAAGGCGCTATAAGAAGAACCCGTATTGAATGTGTTGAATTAAGTAGTAAAAGAACTTATCTATTCAATCAAAACGCCGAAGTTATTTTAGTAAGTAAATAGCAATAATATTCATTATATTTACTTTTCAGGAAAAACAAAACTGACAATATATTTGAATATGGAAAACACAACTGATAGCCAATCTAAAGAAAATCCTAACTCAAACAATCAAGAAACAAATAATGATTTTAGAACTGTTTGGGCGATTATTAAACAGTTTTTATTTGAAATATTAAGCATTCGAGCTGACACCGATCAAAAAGGAACCATAGAAGATATAAAAGAAAATATTTCTATGAAAGGCCATACTGCCTGGGTGCTGGTTTTTTCAATTCTAATAGCTTCTATTGGATTAAATGTAAGTTCTACTGCGGTAGTAATTGGTGCAATGCTTATATCACCTTTAATGGGACCAATATTAGGGGTTGGAGTCTCAATCGGAATTAATGATATTGATACCTTAAGACGTTCATTAATCAATTTAGGCGTTATGGTTGGCTTAAGCTTATCTACTTCGTTTGTATTTTTTTTAATTCCTTTATTTAGAAATGAAACTCCAGAGCTTTTAGCCAGAACTGCCCCAGATGTTCGTGACGTTTTTATTGCAATCGCTGGTGGATTGGCTTTAATTATTGCTTTAAGCAGACGAAGCAAACAAACAAATACCATTGCTGGTGTTGCGATTGCTACTGCATTAATGCCGCCTCTTTGTACAGCAGGCTACGGATTGGCAACATGGAATTTGGCTTATTTTGGAGGAGCCATGTTTTTATTTACCATAAACACGATTTTTATTGCTTTGGCAGCTTTTGTAATTGTAAAGTTTTTAAAATTTCCCGTTGTAAAATATTTAAACTCTGCTAAAAGGAGACGAATTGCACAAACCGCCTCTACCGTTGCAATAATTGTATTTGCTGCAAGTATCTACATGTTTTTTAATTTATTTAAACAAAATCAGTTTAAACAAGCTGCTCGTCAATTAATTAAAGACTTAAAAAGCGATGGAATAAGTATTATTGATGAAAGAGATAAAAATATAGATTACAACAACAAAAAAGTAACAATTTTTATTTACGGTAATAAATTAAACAAAGAAGAAAGAAATAAATGGAAAGCTAAACTTCCACAATATGGATTGGCTGGCACTAGCTTAATATTTCAACAAGGGATTGATGATTCAGACATACGGAATAAAGTAAAAAACTTAACAGACTTGTATGCTTTAAACCAAGAAATAATTTCATCTCGTGATGAATCTATCAAAGAAAAAGAAGATAAAATTAAGCTTTTAGAATCTGAAATTTCAAAATATTATAAAGAGCAAATTCCATTTATTCAAATTAGTCAAGAAGCGCAAGTTCTTTTTAATGGATTGGCTCAAATTGGCTATGCAAAATTTGTAACAACTAATTTTAAAACTTCTGATACCTTAAGTGTTTTTGATACCAAATGGTACGATTCTATCCCTAACACCAATTTACAAGAAATACAATTGAAAAAATGGTTAAAAACCCGCTTAAAGTTAGACACTTTAGTTGTAACTAAAAATCCATAATAATTCCTATTTTAGGTAGAATTGTACCCGAAGTATTGTCTACTTCTTCTAATAAATATTTTGAAGGATCAGTTGGATCAATTAAATAATCCCCATCAGCATTGGTTTGTGGAATTAAAAATGATTGTTGCTGGGCTTCTGAACCTAAAATATTTTGAATATCCAAATACAAATTCAAAGAAAAGTGCTTCCAATACCACGTTTTATCAGCACGAACATCTAATTGATGAAACAAATCAAATCGCAAGGTATTCAATTCATTATAATCTAAAATACCACTATTATTAACTGTGTAATTTTCAATATTAGCTGAGGCATCGAAATCATATGGCGTATATGGCTGTCCGCCTACCAATCTAAATTTGGCTCCCAACTCCCAATTTTTATTGAATTTTTTCCCTCCTGTTGCCGTTAATAAATTTCTATTGTCCCAGCTTGAAGCAATGTATAAATTGTTTTTATCTTTAAATTCACTTCGTACATAAGTATATGATAAAATCCCATATAAACCACTATAAGACTTCTTTTGCAAAAACACTTCAAAACCGTAAGATCTTCCTTCCGAGATCGAAATAACTTCTTCATTACCAACAACACCAAAATCGGCACCCAAATTGGCTAAACTGATTTGATTTTCCACTGAAAACGGATAGTTGTTATAACCTTTATAAAAACCTTCTAAGGTGATTTTTGAACTATTATTTGGTTTAAACTCCAATCCTGCTACCAAATGATCGGCTGTAATATACTCCAAATCATTTTCCTTATTCACCAAAACCCCATTACTATCTCTATACCCCATAATGGTATATGAAGGCATTTGGTTGTAAATACCTGCAGAAGCATTTACCGCCCATTTTTGAGTCAATGCATACGCTAAAGAAAGTCTGGGAGAAATCTGTTTTAAGGGGTTCGACATTTTATCATCATAATCAACACCATCAAAACGAACTCCAAATGAAACGTTTAATTTTGAATTGAAATAAGCTTTTGAAATTTGCCCAAACACGCCGTATTTAAACAAAGATAAATTTGATGAAAAATCAATAATTTCAACACCTGATGAATTTGCGAATTTTTGATAAGTAGCATTGAAGTATTTCACTTGCTCTAAGCCTACTCCAAAATTTAATTTATAATTGTTTTTTAAGGTTGAAAAATTTTCATAACGGAATTTTTTTTCTGTTTCCCTTGAAGAATAATTTAACAATAAATCATCCGGATTCCCAGTATTATTCTCATATTTATCTGCTACATTATCCCATTGATTTCTACTTAAAACAATTTGTTGCGTTGCTTTTTCCCCATAATGCTTATAGGACAATCCTACAGTATAATTCCATTGGTTTTGAACTGGAATATTACTCAATATATAATCATTTCTTTTCAAATCATCTTCATCAGTAACACCATCATTTACTCCTTCATTTAACTTAAAATTATCAATAGCGCCTAACCCAACCAAGGACAATTCATTTTTATCATTGAACTTATGCTTCACATTTAATTGAAAATCGTTGTAGGTTGGTAAAAAAGGCAATTTTAACAATTTAAACAAACCACTTAAATAAGACTGGCGCGCAGAGGCTATAAAGGTTGTTTTTTTACCCATAGGTCCATCAACCGTAATTCCTGCATCAGAAGTTCCTAAAGTGGCTCTTACATTCACTTTTTCAGGATCTCCTTCCTTCATTGTAAATTCAATAATAGAACTTAGAGCATTTCCCTTATTTGCACTAAATGCACTTGAATAAAAATCAGCCTTCCTTATTAAATCAGCATTGATGATTCCTACAGGCCCACCTGTTGAACCTTGCGTTTGAAAGTGATTAATAACTGGCACTTCAATCCCGTCCAAATAAAATCTATTTTCAGAAGGAGAACCTCCACGTATAATAATATCATTTCTAAAACCAGGGTTTGAAGCCACCCCAGGAAAAGACTGAATTACTTTTAACACATCTCTATCTCCTCCCGGATTTTTTTCGATTTCTGCAATTCCAATAGACTGATAGGAAACTGGATTTTGAATGGATTTTTTAAACAATTTACTTTGTATTACAACTTCATCTAACTGTTCATTGTCTACTAACAACTCAAGTAAAACAAAAGGTGTTTTTTCTAATGTCACTAAATAATCATCAGAAACCATTGTTTGATACCCTACAAATGAGGCTTGTAATTTAATATAGCCTAACGGAGCACTATTAATAACAAACTCTCCGTTTTCATCTGAATTAATTCCAATATTAGTACCTACAACCAATACACTTACAAAAGGCAAACCAACTCTTGTTTGGGCATCAATAA
>JADWMI010000061.1 GCA_015767395.1 Bacteroidota bacterium
AAATTGTGGCATCTAATGATTCATGTGATTTACCTCCAGCAGCGTTGTCATGTCCTCCTCCATCAAAATGCGCACGTGAAAATTTATTTACTGAAAATTTACCTTTTGACCGCAATGATATTTTTACAATTTTCTGTTCCACATCTTCAATAAAAATGACTGCAAAAATAATTCCTTCTAAAGAAAGCGCATAATTTACGACACCCTCTGTATCTCCTTTTTGGTAATTAAATTCATTTAATTCATCTTGAGACAGTGATATATAAGCCGTTTTAAGGTTTTCTATCACTTTCATATTGCTCAATGCACGGCCCAATAATTGAATTTTACTGTAAGAACTGGCATCATACACATCGTTGTGAATTTTAGCGTTTTCGGCACCTTTATCAATTAAATCGGCTATGATTCTATGGGTAGTACTCGTTGTTGAAGGAAATCTAAAAGAACCTGTATCTGTCATAATTCCAGTGTAGAGGCAAGTAGCAATATCAGCATCAATAGCATCTATATGATCTAACTTTTCCAAAAAATGATATACCATTTGACAGGTTGAGCAAATGGAAACATCAGAATACAAATATTTTGCAATAGCATCTGGTTCCTGATGATGGTCTATCATTATATATGTACCATCAAACGCTTCCAAAGTATTTTGCATATCATTCCCAACACGATGCAGGGCATTAAAATCTAATAAAAAAACAATGGTTGCTTCATCAATAGCGCTTTTTGACTGTCTGTTCTGCATGTCAAATTTAAAGACATCCTTGGAGCCTGGTAACCACTTCAAGAAACTTGGATAATCATTAGGGGCAACAACAGTTGCATTATGACCTTGCTTTTTTAAATAATAATACATTGCCAAACTAGCACCCATAGCATCTCCATCTGGATTTCTATGTGGTACAATCACAATATTTTTAGGGCTCGAAAGCAATGCTTTTATTTCTTTAATTTCATTTTTATTCATAAGTGGCAAATATACAATTTAATACAATATTTTATTTCATTAACTACTGTATATTTGTTATAAATTAGTTAAAATACTAAAATGAATTACTTCAAAAGCCTCACAATTTTATTATTTGTTTTAACATCTTGTAATCCTAACAAAAAAGAAGCAACTAAATTTACCATTGCCTTTGGCTCATGCAACAACCAAGTACTTGAAAATAAACTTTGGGAAGCCATTGAACTAAACAATCCTTCTGTTTGGATATGGGGTGGTGATATCATTTATTCCGACACAGAGGATATGCTTTTTATGGAACAAAATTATTTAAACCTAAAAAACAATTTCGAATACGCCAATTTCAGTAAAAATGTTGATGTTTTGGCTACTTGGGATGACCATGATTACGGTTTAAATGATGGAGGAACTGAATACCTTTATAAAGAGAAGGCCCAACAGTTATTTTTAGATTTTCTTGATATACCTGAAAATGATGAAAGAAGATTACAAAAAGGCATTTACCATTCTAAGGATTATAAAATTGGAGATCACAGCATTAAAGTTTTAATATTAGACACCCGCTATTTTAGAACAGCGCTTACCATAGATTCTTTAAGCAATAAGAGATATAAACCCAATAAATTAGGTGAGGGCACAATGCTTGGAGAAACACAATGGAATTGGTTGGAAAAAGAACTTAAAAACTCAAATGCATCCTTCAATATTATTGTAAGTAGCATTCAATTTCTATCTAATGAACATGGATTTGAATCTTGGGGAAATATGCCTCATGAAATTGAAAAGCTGGAAGCTATGTTGAAAAACACCAAAGCAAAAAACACAATCTTGTTATCTGGTGATCGCCATATTTCTGAAATTTCAAAAAAAAATATTGACGGTTTAAGCTATTCGTTAATAGACTTTACATCAAGCGGAATGACACATTCTTATACAAGTTATAAAAATGAACCAAATAGGTTTAGGGTTGTTGATGTGGTATCAGAAAAAAGTTTTGGGGTTTTACATTTCGATTTTGAATTAGAAATAGTAAAAATGGAAATTAGAGGTGGAAATAATGTTTTATTCAAAACATTTACGCAAAAATATAACCTGTAAATTTAATTTTATTCATAAAAAACTATATTTGCAATCACTAAAATAATAAAAATGGTAACAAATAGAACATTCACAATGCTTAAACCTGATGCAATTGAAAAAGGCATTATAGGACCAATTCTAGAAAAAATAAATGCAGCTGGTTTTAAAATAATAGCAATGAAAATGACTCGATTAACAGCTTCAGGAACCGAGCAATTTTATAGCATTCACAAAGAGCTACCTTTTTTTGGAGATTTGGTTGAATTTATGGCCAGTGGGCCTATTGTAGCAGCTATCTTAGAAAAAGAAAATGCTGTAGAAGATTTTAGAGCTTTAATTGGGGCAACAAATCCTAATGATGCTGCCGAAGGAACTATTCGTAAATTATATGCTGAATCTATTGGCAGAAACGTTATTCACGGTTCTGACAGCGATGAAAACGCAGTTATTGAAAGTGCATTTCATTTTTCAGGCAGAGAAGTTTTTTCAGAAAATTAAGTTTAAAGTTATTTACTTATTAAACATATCAAAAGGCTGTTTTTTTTATTAAAACAGCCTTTTTTAGCTCAATAGTATTTTCGAAATCAGTTTTTCTCCTAATTCTTCATTCATCATTTTTATAATTTTATCTTTCCCATAACTTAATTCTTCACGTAAAACTGAAGATTTTAAATTTACAACTAAGGTTTTTCCATTTAACTCAATATTCTGAGTATAGGAAACAACCCCATTTCCCATCAATTTAGCCCAAGCCTCTTTTACCGAAAGCTGATGCATTCCTTTTGTCAATTTATTTTCTTTAATTACATCCTTCATTAAATCCTGAATGGAATGAAATTCATTCTGACGTTTTGCCATTATAGTTGAAATATTTTAAAAGATTGTTTTGTTTTTCTTACTACTTCCTCTGTTCTTTCTTTATGTGTATCGCTAATAAACAACTGACCAAACTCATTGCTATTTACCAAACTTATTATTTGCTCAACGCGTTCATCATCTAACTTATCAAAAATATCATCTAACAAAAGTATGGGTTTTACATGAACCTTTTCTTTAATAAAATCAAACTGTGCCAGTTTTAGTGCAACCAGGTAAGATTTTTTTTGTCCTTGAGAACCAAACTTTTTCACAGGGTAACCATCTATTTCAAAAGACAAATCATCTTTGTGAACGCCCACTGTTGTATACTGTAAAACCCGATCTCTCTCAATGCTCTGTTCAAATAAATCTGACAATGAGCCATTATCAATTTGCGTTTTGTAAACCAAACTTACTTTTTCCTTACTATTTGAAATTGACTTGTAACGCTTTTCAAAAATAGGCGTAAAAATGGTTAAAAACTCTTTCCTGCTTTCGTAAATTTCTGTGCCATATTTATTTAATTGCTCATTATATACACTCAGGTTAACAGCATCAAAAGTTCTATTGGCAGCAAAATACTTTAATAAGGAATTGCGCTGGGCTAAAACTTTATTGTAATTAATTAAGGTTTGCAGGTATTTTTTATTCGACTGACAAATTACACTATCTATAAACTTTCTTCTGGTTTCACTACCTTCAATTATCAAATCACCGTCTTCAGGTGAAATGATGACCAATGGTAAATAACCAATATGATCAGAAAATTTATCATAAGCCTTACCATTTCGTTTAATTACTTTTTTATGCCCTCGTTTTAAACTACAAACAACATTATCTACTCTATCGTTCATTTGGTAGTTCCCTTCTATCATAAAAAAGTCCTCAGAATGCCTAATATTTTGCGTTGCAACGGAATTAAAATAACTTTTAGCGAAAGAAAGATAATAAATTGCATCTAAAACATTTGTTTTTCCTACCCCATTATTCCCTACAAAACAATTTATTTTATCCTCAAAATCAAATGATTGTGATTCGAAATTTTTATAATTCACCAATGTGATTTTTTGTAAATGCATCTATATTTTTTGAATCTTTAAAATTATTCAAAATAAATGAAAATTTAGGCACAATTGCATTTTTACTTTCCAATTAAAAATTCTACTTTTGCGGCTACAAATTTTACACAAAATGGCAACATATAAAAAGACTGGCGCTAAAGTAAAAAAGAGCCAGAATAAGATTGAAGAAAAATCAACAACAGCTGAAGTATTCAACACATTAGATGAGACTGCTTCAAGATCTGAAAAATGGATATTAAACAACCGAAAAGTACTTTTCGGTTCAATAATTGGTGTTATTGTAGTGATATTGGGTTATTTAGCTTATGAAAATTACGTTCAAGAGCCTAAAGAAAAAGAAGCTGCTGATGAATTGGCTTTTCCTAAAGTATATTTTGAAGACGCAATGAATAACAGTGTTGCTACAGATTCATTATTTACATTGGCTTTAGAAGGTGCTGATGGAAAATATGGTTTTATTGATGTAGCTGAAAACTATAGCAGTACAAAAGCAGGAAACTTAGCTAATTACTATGCTGGAATTTCTTACTTACGTTTAAAAAAATACCAAGAAGCAATTGAATATTTAGAGAATTTCTCTTCAGATGATGCATTGTTAGGCCCAATTGCTAAAGGTGCTATTGGAGATGCTTTTGCTGACATCAATCAAATGGAAGATGCATTGGATTTTTATTTACAAGCTGCAAATTTAAAAAACAACAACTTCTCTAGTCCATTATTTCTTTTCAAAGCTGGTAATACAGCAATGGATTTAGAAAAGTATTCAAAAGCATTAGAAGCGTTTAACAGAATTAAGAGCGATTATCCAACTTCTGAAGAAGCAAAGAACATCGATATTTATATCAATAAAGCAACATTTGCATCAAATAACTAAGGTGTAATGGCTACAACCAATTTATCACACTACGATAAAACAACAATCCCAAACGCGAAAAAATTTCGGTTTGGGATTGTTGTTTCAGAATGGAATCCTGAAATCACGGAAAATTTATTTTTAGGTGCTGAATCAGCGCTTTTAGAAAATGGAGCAATCAAAGAAAATATCTTACGCTGGGATGTCCCTGGAAGTTTTGAACTTATTTATGGTTGTAAAAAAATGGTTGAAACTAAAGAATTAGATGCCATTATAGCCATTGGAAATGTCATTCAAGGAGAAACAAAACATTTCGATTTTGTTTGTGATGGCGTTACCCAAGGCATTAAAGATTTGAATATCAAATATGATGTTCCAATTATTTTTTGTGTGTTAACCGACAATACAAAACAACAATCCTTAGATCGTTCTGGTGGTAAACACGGAAACAAAGGCATTGAAAGTGCCATTGCAGCCATAAAAATGGCCGCTTTAAGAGAGTTTTAACAAGCTACTTATTCACAAAACTTGACCAAAACCCAAATATTAAGTATTTTTGGGTATTATAGTTTAATTCAATTTTATGTTTGGTAAATTATTTAGCCCACGTTCACATTACGTTTTTGATTACAAACCTCGTTATTACAACGAGCGTAAAGAACGTTTGAAAGATTTGGAAGAAAAATATCACGGGAACAAAGACCAAAGTGATGTTGATTCAAAAATAAGACTTACCAAAAATAATTTAAAAAATAATTGGGTTAAAAATAAAGGAAATGCCACAGATAGATCTTCAAATTTAAGATTGGCGCTAATAATTGCTATTTTAGTTGGGTTGGTTGCCTATATTCTTGAATTACACACCCTGCTCTAATGTCCGATATTATTCAGTTACTTCCTGATCACGTTGCGAATCAAATTGCGGCAGGTGAAGTCGTTCAGCGGCCTGCATCTGTGGTAAAAGAACTCCTTGAAAACGCGATAGATTCTCAAGCGACTTCCATTAAACTAATTATTAAAGACGCTGGTAAAGCCCTTGTTCAAGTAATTGACAATGGCATTGGAATGAGTACAACTGATGCTAGACTTAGTTTTGAGCGTCATGCGACTTCAAAAATTAAAAAAGCTGAAGATTTATTTAATTTAAATACAAAAGGTTTTAGAGGTGAAGCTTTGGCGTCTATTGCTGCCATTGCACATGTAGAACTAAAAACAAAACAAGAAAACCAAGAAATAGGTACTCATATAAAAATTGAAGGTAGCACTATTACCCTTCAAGAAAACATTGCAACATCAAAAGGAACTTCAGTTGCTACTAAAAATTTATTTTACAACATTCCTGCAAGAAGGAACTTTTTAAAATCCAATAGTATTGAAACCCGTCACATAGTCGATGAATTTCAACGTGTAGCGCTTGCCCACCCTGCTATTTCGTTCTCATTTTATCACAATGAAAATGAAATATACAATTTAATGGCTGGTAATTTACGCCAACGTATTGTTGCTATATTCGGTAAAAAAACCAATGAAAAGCTGGTGCCAATAAGTGAAGAAACAGAAGTCGTTACTATAAATGGTTTTGTAGCAAAGCCCGAATTTGCTAAGAAACAAAGAGGCGAGCAATTCTTTTTTGTAAATAATCGGTTTATTAAAAACGCTTATTTAAATCACGCGGTAACAAGTGCTTTTGAAAGCTTACTTTCAGGAGGGTATTACCCAACGTATTTTTTATTTTTAACAGTACCAACTAAAAGTATAGATATCAATATTCATCCAACAAAAACCGAAATTAAGTTTGATGATGAGAAAACCTTGTATGCTATTTTACGCTCAACAATAAAACACAGCCTTGGACAATACAATGTATCCCCTGTGTTAGATTTTGAACGAAGTGCTTCGTTTGACATGCCTTACAATTTTAAAAACAAAAGCACATCAACTCCTAAAGTTACGGTAAATCGTGATTTTAATCCATTTAAAACTGAAGATCAAAAATCTATAAACTCCCCTTTTAAAAAAGAGCCCGTTCAGCAATGGGAAAGTTTATATACAGGCATTGATGTTTCAAATATTGAAGTTGAATCTGAAACTATTAACACCTCCTTATTTTCAGAAGAAAAATCAAATAGTAAAACCTATCAAGTTCATAATAAATACATCATAAGTAGTATTAAGTCTGGAATTGTTTACATCAATCAGAATTTAGCACACCAGCGTATTTTATATGAAGAATTTTTAGAGAATATTACCGTTAAAGAAGCAATGAGTCAACAATTATTGTTTCCTTTAGAAATTAGTTTCAATAAATCGGATATTCTTTTAATAAAAGAAATTAAAGAAGACTTAGAAAATATTGGTTTTTTGTTTGATTCAATTTTAGAAGATACCATTGTAATAAAAGGGATTCCGGTTACCATTATTGAAAGTCAGATTACCATTATTATTGAACAATTATTAGAAGACATTAAAAATGACGTTCCAGATGCTAGTTTTAGCCAACTCGATGTAATGTCAAAAAGTTTGGCTAAAAGTTTGGCTATTAAAACTGGCACCAAAATAAATTTAAAAGAACAAGAAGAATTGGTAAATAAATTGTTTAATTGCAAACAACCGGATATATCACCGTTTGGAAAAACAACATTTATAACCATTAATATTGATGAAATTGATAAAAGGTTTAACAATTAACATTGTTAACAACTAAAATTATGGGAAGACTCACAGAGGCTGTAAAGCATTTAATAATTATAAACGCAATATTTTTTATTGTCCCTCAATTAATACCAAATTTAGGGTTACAAAATATGTTCGCTTTGTATTTTCCTGAAAATCCGAATTTTGGATTTTGGCAATTTTTAACCCATATGTTTATGCACGGTGGCTTTAGTCATATATTGTTTAATATGTATGGCTTATGGGCTTTTGGAACACCTTTAGAACAAATATGGGGTAGAAATAAATTTTTATTTTTCTATTTCTCGGCTGGATTAGGTGCAGGCACAATATACACATTGGTAAATTATTTTCAGTTCAACTCCGTTTATGATCAACTAATAAATATTGGATTATCAGCTAGTGACATTCAACAAATTTTAGAAACAGGAAGCTATAATTCCCAAATATTAAGTGTTATTTCTGAAACAGATTTATCTGAATTTTTCGCAACTTACCATACGCCTGCTGTTGGAGCATCTGGTGCTATTTATGGCGTTTTGGTTGCTTTTGGAATGATGTTCCCTAACGCAAAATTAGCCTTGATATTTTTTCCAGTACCCATTGCAGCAAAATATTTTATACCTGCCATAATTTTGGGTGATTTATTTTTTGGAATGACAAGTTATTCTATTGGAAACGTCGCGCATTTTGCGCATATTGGAGGGGCTCTAATTGGATTTATAATTGCTTGGTATTGGAAACAAAAACAATTTAAACGCTGGGATTAATTTGAACATACTAAACGACATAAAGCATGCTTACCGTAAAGCTAACGTAGTTGAAAAAATAATTTACATCAATGTATTTTTATTTTTAATAACGGTATTATTCAGTGATTTTGTCATTGAATGGTTGGCCTTGCCTTCTAATTTTTCAGCGTTTTTAAGCAAACCTTGGACCTTAATTAGCTATGCTTTTATTCACCAACGACTTTTTCATGTGCTCTCTAATTTACTGGTTCTGTACTATATTGGTAATTTGTTTTTAGATTTTTTTACCAAAAAACAATTTATCAATGCTTATTTTTTAGGTGGTATTTTTGGAGGTATCTTATTTTTAGGCTACTATTATATAACGAATACTTCAGGAGGTCCTTTAGTTGGCGCTTCTGCTGCTGTTACGGGTATTTTTGTGGCCATTGCAACTAAAATACCAAGATATGCCTTACAATTACGTTTTATTGGTAGTGTTGAATTATGGGTATTAGCTGCCATATGGGTTGTAATGAGTATTTTACAATTGGCTACCCCAGATAAAGGTGGTGCAGTTGCACATTTAGGCGGTGCTATTTTTGGGTTTATATACGCAAACCAACTTGATAAGGGAAACGACATTGGTAAATGGTTTGAAGCACTCATAAACTACTTTACAAACCTTTTTAAATCTAAAAATAAATCGAATTTAAAAACAGTTTATAAATCAAAAAAGAAATCAAATACTGATATTGTCCAAAAATCTAAACAACGTAAAATTGATGATATTTTAGATAAAATCAGCAAATCGGGTTACGAAAGTTTAACCAAAGAAGAGAAAGATTTTTTATTTAGAGCAGGGAAAAAATAATGTTTAAAAAATTATCACTTTTTGATAAATTCCTTTTCATTGTCAACTTATTATTGGCTTTCATATTACTTTTCTCCTATTCCAGCTATTATATTTCACCAAACACCCTTGCAGTCATTTCAGTTTTAAGTCTGTTAATACCTGTTTTTATTTTGTTAAATGGGTTGTTTTTAATTTATTGGATTGTAAAATTCAAGAAAGCTTTTTTACTTTCATTTATCGTTCTAGTTATTGGTTTTCAATATGTTTTAGCCCTTTATGGTTTTACAGAAAAAAAAATATTGCTTAATTCTGATCTAAAAATAATGAGCTATAATGTGCGAATGTTTAATTTGTACAAATGGATTGATGAAGAAGGGGTTGACAAAAAAATATATGATTTTATAAAAGCAAAAGATCCAGCTATTTTATGTCTTCAAGAGTTTCATACTTCAAAAAAAGGAGCTTTTAAATTCCCCTATAAATATGAAAAAATTACGAATGCCACTAATCATTCGGGACAAGTAATTTATTCAAAATTTAAAATTATAAACTCCGGATCATTAAATTTTTCAAACAGCACAAACAACGCTATTTTTATAGATATCCTAAAAAATAAAGATACTCTTAGAGTTTATAATATCCATTTAGAATCTTTACGTATCAACCCTAAGGAAGAAGAATTGACACAAGAGAATTCTGAAAAACTAAAAATCAGATTGGAAAAAGCTTTTAAAATCCAAGCCAATCAAGTTGCATTGATACTTCACCACCAAGAAAGTAATAGGCACAAATCAATTATATGTGGCGATTTTAATAACACCGCTTTTTCTTGGGCATATAAACAATTGAAAAAAAATAAAAATGATGCCTTCGAAATGGCTGGACAAGGATTTGGAAACACATTCGATTTCCCCTTTCCTTTTAGGATTGATTTTATATTAACCGATGAAGAAATTGAAGTTAATAATTTTAAAACCTACAAAGTAAAATATTCAGACCACTACCCTATTATGGCTAGGCTGAATTTTTAATTCGATATGATATTAGTCATCAAAAAAAACCGCTAATTAACTAACTTTACTTTTCAATAAAAAATAATTTTTCCATGAAAAAAATACTCACCTATTTATTTATCTGCACATTCTTTTTTGGCTTTTCACAACAAAAAGAATTAAGTATTGAAGACGCTGTATTGGGCTACTATAAAGGTTTATATCCTACTTCATTAAATAATTTACATTGGGTTAAAAACACCAATTCATATGTTTTTCAAAAAGAAAATGAACTTATTTTTACGGATGCAAAAAACAATAAAGTAATTTCAACCATTCCTTTTTCCAAACTTCAAGCTGCTTATTCAACATTGAAAAAAATTCCTCAAATCATGGAAATTTCAAATGAAGAAATGGTTTTTAGCGTGGGCAATCAAATTGAGACTTACAATTACAAAACCAATGAAAAAATTAAATTGGTTTCTTTTGATGAAAATGCGAAGAATAACGAATATAATAGCAATGCGAAAGCAATGGCTTATACATTAGATAATAACCTATACATTGGCACTTCAACAAATCCAAGAATTGCAATCACTAAGAATACCAATAAAAATATAGTTTCCGGACAAGCAATCCACAGAAGTGAATTTGGTATTGTAAAAGGTACTTTTTGGAGCCCTGAAGGAAAGTATTTGGCGTTTTATCAAAAAGATGAAAGCAATGTAGCAGATTATCCTTTGGTAGATATCAACACCTACCCTGCTATGCTAAAAAACATTAAATACCCAATGGCCGGGCAAGGAAGTGAAAAAGCGAAGATTGGAGTTTACAACTTAAAAAAGAACGAAACCATTTATTTAAACATTGATACTTCTGACGAACATTATTTAAC
>JADWMI010000239.1 GCA_015767395.1 Bacteroidota bacterium
TCTAGTTTAGTGACTTATAACAATAAAGTGCTACACGCCTCAAGTCTTGGTGTATTTCAATTTCAGAAAAATAAAAATCAATTTGAAAGAGATTCGTTACTATCTTCTTTGCTTTATAAAACCGACGATCCTATTAAAGGAAATTTAATAGTTGATAATACCAATAATATTTGGGGATTTTCTGATAGAAATATAGTTTTTGTAAGATATGATGCTATTAATAATAAACCAAAAAGAATTGATATTCCGGTACAAAAATCCTTTCGATCTAGTATTAGTGCATCTGGTTTTGAAAGTTTAAATCAGATAAAAGATGAAATCTTTCTAATAGGAAATACAAACGGGTTTACTACTTTAAATTTAGATAAATTAAAAACACTTAATTATAAGATTTCTATAAATTCAGTGCATAAGCAAGAATTAAATTTTCCAAAAGAACAATTAGTACTTAATAAATCAGCTAAATTAAAGGCCAATCAAAACAATCTATTTTTTACATTTAGTGTTCCTGAATTCACTAAAAATATTGAAGTTAATTACCAGCATAGATTAAAGGGGTTTTATAACAAATGGAGTAGTTGGGCTGATGTACCAAATGTCTCATACGAAAACTTACCGTTTGGAACTTATACTTTTGAAGTTAAAGCAAGAATTGGAAATAAAATTTCTGAAAATATTGCAGTTTATTCTTTTGAAATAGATAAACCTTGGTATCTGTCAAATTTAGCCATTGTTTTGTATTCAGTTTTTTCTCTATTTCTATTTATGTTAATTCATATTATTTATAAGCGTTATTATAAAAAACAAAAACAAAAATTAGTTGAAATGAATCAACGTCAAGCTACTCGATTACAATTAGAGAACGACAAGGTAATTATGAAATTGAGAAATGATAAGTTACGACATGAAATAGCTAGCAAAACAAGAGAACTTTCGGTTTCAACAATGAGTATTATTAAAAAGAATGAGCTTCTAGATACTATAAAAAAAGAATTGTTAAGTTTAAAAAATTCATCAGAATTAGAACCCGTAATTAAAATAATTAATAAAAATTTTTCCACGAATAGTGACTGGAAAATGTTTCAAGAAGCGTTTAACAATGCTGATACAGACTTTCTAAAAAAGGTAAAAGATTTACATACAAATTTAACCCCAAATGATTTACGATTGTGTGCATATTTAAGGTTAAATCTATCTTCAAAAGAAATAGCTGGTTTACTAAACATATCTCCCAAAAGTGTTGAAATAAAACGTCATAGATTACGTAAAAAAATGGATTTACCTCATGAAAAGAATCTTATAGAGTATATTCTGGGTGTTTAAACCTATTTTCAAATTAAATTGTTCTTTTAGTTGAGTGGGTTCTCGCATCTATCAAATCTAATTATAAAAGTATGATTTGAAGCTTGATTTACGAAGTCAATGAGATAAACGATTTGTACGTTGAACTTTTAGATTTCGAAATTTTCATTCGCCGGCATTTTCAAAACAGAAAGAAGCATAAAAAATAGCGTAGTCTTCATTTTAAGTTGAATTAATTTACTTCCAGATTTATTTGAAAGTAATTTCCAGTTAAAAATTTGTTTCATAATTGTTGTTTTGATTAAACTAATATTTGTTTGAGTTCCTATTCCTTTGAGAAGACTTTTTAAAATTTAAAATTAAGTTTTACTTAGAGATATTGTTGCAAATTATTACTGATTCAATTTCATTGGGTAAAAAGGGGATAATTTATTTTGGTTTAAGTTATGAGCTATAAATTTTAGTTGTTAATAATGGTAGGCCGTAATAAATAGCATAAACTTTACTATTATGAATATGGTTTAATTTACCGTAAACGATTTAAGTAAAATATAGCTTAATATAGCGTGAAATGGGGCCTTTGTTCAAACTCAGAATCCTAAGGTCACTGGCTTGGTTTATCCCGAGCGAAGTCGAGGGGAGTCCAGTTCCCGCTACAAAGCTTAACGCTGATGAATAAACGGATTGTTTGCTACAATCCTTTTTTTTATGCCTGCATTGAACGAATTGCGTAATTCAAGTACTCACATTTTTCGTATTTACTTTTTTTGTTTAAAAATAGCCCTGATTTTAACGATGTGATAGAAACTATTTTTCTTGAGTTAGCATTGGACCTAATTTTTTACCACCTAATAAATGCATGTGTAAATGAAAGACAGATTGGCCAGCATCTTCATTAACATTTATGGTAAGACGATAACCAGTTTCAGAAATTCCTTTTTCTTTCGCTAATTTTCTAGCTACTAAAAGCAATTTTCCTAGAACTAAAGTATCTTCATCCGTAATATCATTAATCGTGTGAATTTCTTTTTTTGGAACAATTAATATGTGAACAGGTGCTTGTAATCGTAAAGGAATAAAAGCAATAACATCATCGTCATCATAAACAATTGTTGCTGGCAATTCTCTTTTAATTATTTTGGTAAAAACAGAGCCCTTTTCTATTTTTTCGACTTTCTGTTTTTGATATTCTGAACTTTGACTCCATCCTGTTGCAGCAAATAAAAGAAATGTTAAATTAAAAACGATTATATTTTTCATTGAGATTATTATAAAAAATTATTAAAACAGATGATATTATCTCTATGTAGCTATTTTTTTAAAAAAGGACCTACAACAGTTATTTATAAGATTTGTGTAACTGGAAAATTGGAAATTTTCGCTGGTAGCAAATCGTTAGTTGAGTGTTTGTTGGTTCGTAATTTAGTTTAAATGTAAGCATAAATTTTATGAGTGTAAATATTCAACAATAATGGGATTGAATTATTGAAAAACGGAATTACTATTTTTAAAATTTTCAAGTCTTTGTCATTAATTAAATAGGTTCAAAAATAATTCTGAAGAAAACGGTGTAATGCTAAAATAAATTCACAAGAGGTTTAGTGTATTAATTTATTTAAAAAAAGAGAGTTTTTGATGAGTTGTATTTTTAGGCTTGATGAGTTTTTGAAGTGCTGTAATTTGCTGTGTGAAAGGTTGTTATTTGTTACTTCGTCATAATATTAACCAATACTTATATATTATGAAAAAAATTACTTTATTATTTATTATGGTTTTAGCGGTTACTTTTGGGTATGCCCAAAACCTTTTTACAGATGGAACTTTTGATGATCCAGCAGCTTGGACGGAGATTCATCAAATTGCTTCAAATAACGGTACGGCTACTATAGCAAATGGTGTAGCAACATTTGAGGAGAATGTTGATATTCCAGATTGGAGCTGGGGAAATGAATCACATGTAGGAATTACCAAAACATTTACGGTTCCTACTTCTGGATGGTATCAGTTTGATGCAGAAGCTACTGTAAATGGAATTGCAAACATGTGGTTTGAAGTATGGGTAGGTGAAACGTTACCAATACCAAACCAAGAATATAATGCTGATTTTGGAGCAAAAAAAATGTTAAACCTTAATGCATGGGATTGCTCTGATTATACTACTTATAGTGGTTCTATGTTAGCAACAGGTTGCAATGGACTTAATGGTGAAATTAATTTAGTAGCTGGTACTACATATCATATAGTTATTAGAGCTGGTGGTTTTGATTTTGGAACGGGTGGAGTAATACTTGACAACCTTACTTTGACTAGTACTGCAGCTCCTGTCCTTCTAACAGAATTCAGCTTTGATTTTGATTCACCAACTCCACTTGAAGGATCTGAAAGTGCAACATTTAATGATGATGCTACAAATACGGTTACGGATGGTAATAATCCAACTACAAACGTTGGTGAAATCTCAGGGATAAACCTCAGTTGGTGGTCTCAGTTAAAATATCAATATGATGATGGAGTAGATTTGTCTACTGGAGATAAAGGGTTCTCAATAAAAGTAAAGGGGCCAAGAGCATTACCAGTTACTATAAAAGTGGAAGGTTCTGAAGAGCATAGTGTAACTGTTGGCTATACAACTCCTAATGTTTGGCAAGAGCTAAAGTTTGATTTTTCAAGTTTTACAACAAATACAAATACTAAGATTGCAGTATTTTTTGGTATGCAAGAAGATGATACTGTTTTTCCGGATGTGAATGATAATATCTTTCAAATCGATGATTTTACTTTTGGTAAATATACTACATTAAAGGTGCAAGAATTTGAAATTGAAGGTTTAGCAGCATATCCAAACCCAACGAACAGCAAATGGACAATTTCAACAATAAATCAACAGATTCAGGCAATTGACGTGTATAATGTAATTGGAAAAAGAGTACTTTCTTTAAAGCCAAATACAATGTCAGCCAATGTAGATGCTT
>JADWMI010000062.1 GCA_015767395.1 Bacteroidota bacterium
ACCTTAATAATATCTGCACCAGCCAATAATAATTCTTCAACCATTTCACCAGTTACCACATTTCCTGCCATAATTACTTTATCAGGATATTGTAGACGTGCGTTTTTTACAAAATTCACAAAATGTTCTGAGTAGCCATTGGCAACATCTATGCAGATAAATTTTAGTTGTGGGCTTTGTTCAAAAATAGTGGCTAATTTTTTAGAATCTCCAACACCTGTTCCTGTGCTTACAGCAATATAATCTGAAATATTATGGTCTACTGAATCTGTAAACTCCTTCCACTCTTCAATTGTATAATGTTTATGAATGGCAGTAAATATTTTATGTTTTGCTAGTTCTTTTGCCATTTCAAAAGTACCTACGGTATCCATATTTGCAGCCATGATTGGAACGCCATTCCATTGGTGTTTACTATGTAAAAATGTAAAATTTCTATCTAGTGTAACTTGTGATCTTGAACTTAAAGTAGATCGTTTTGGACGAATCATTACATCCTTAAACCCTAATTTTAAATCGGTTTCTATACGCATTTTCTTTTCTTTATAAAATTAAACTATAATACTTTTTCCGCTACTTGCTTTGTTTTTGTCACTGTCAAAATAAAAATCGACTCTTCCCACATTTATTCCATAGCAGCCAACTTGATTTACCAACACATTTTCACCTTCACTATTTTTTGTGACTGTAGGCTTTGGTAAAAAGGTGTGGGTATGACCACCAATAATTAAATCGATGTTTTTTGTTTTCGATGCTAATTTTAAATCATCAATTTTATCAGATTTATAATGATAGCCAAGATGTGATAAACAAATTACAAGGTCACAATGTTCCTCTTCCTTTAAGATTCTGCTCATATCTTGAGCAATATCAACAGGATCTAAATAACCAGTTTCTTTAAACATTCTAGGGTCAACCAAACCAGTTAATTGAATTCCGATTCCAAAAACACCAATTTTAATTCCATCTTTCACAAAAACTCTATATGGTTTTACGTGGCTATCTAAAATGGTGTTTTTAAAATCGTAATTTGAAGATATAAATTCGAATTTAGCATGTGGTAACTGCTCATATAAACCATCAATACTATTGTCAAAATCGTGATTCCCAATTGTGGCAGCATCGTATTTTAACATACTCATTAATTTAAATTCCAATTCTCCACCATAAAAATTAAAATAAGGGGTGCCTTGAAAAATATCGCCAGCATCTAATAACAATGTATTAGGATTTTCTTTTCTAATACTTTCAACCAAAGTTGCTCTGCGAGCCATACCACCTTGATTTGGGTTTTTATAATGACTACTGGGAAATGGTTCAACATGACTATGGACATCGTTGGTATGTAAAATAGTAATATGGCTAGTATCTTTTTTATTGAAGGACTGCATTGAAAGTCCGCCCAATGTTAAAAAAGCTGTTGCAGCCGTTGATTTTTGTATAAAATTTCTTCTTTTCATCATCTTATTTTTCTTTTCTAAATCTACCGTCTAATTCAACTTTAATAGTATCTGTGTCTTTAAAATAATCAATAATAGCATTTCTTACTTTATAGTCTAATTTGAATAAATTAACAGGGTCTTTAAAGAAAATCATATTATCACCACCACTTTGTAAATAATCTGAAGTCAATACAAAATAGGTTTTAGAATTGTCTAATGGAGCATTGTTAATAGTTAACTTAAAATCATTCTCCGAAACTACCAAATTGATATGTTTTGAAAGCGGATGCGCTTTGTTCTGAGTTATTAAATAAGTTGCCAATGCTGCTACTTTGTCGGCCGTTAGTTCAACCACTACTAAACTATTTTCAAACGGCATTAGTTCAAAGGCGTTTTTATAAAAAATTTCACCTTTTGAAATTGCAGCTCTAATACCACCATAGTTAAACATCGCAAAATCAATATTTTTTTCTGTTTGAGTATTAAAAATAGCATTTGCTCTGAGATAACACATATCTGCCATTAAATTTCCTAATGAACTTTCTAATTCTCCGTCAACCCTAGTTAGGTTTATTGGCGTAAAACTTAATATGGTGTTCATTTCTTTTTCAACCTTGTCCTTATATGGATGAATAATTTCTTCAATGGCTTTTTTAGATGGTATTTCTTCAGTAATTGGAAGCAATTTACCTTCTATTTTTACTAAATATTGTGGTTCATTTTTACAATTTACAAACAGAAGTATTGTAAAAAATAAAATAATAATTTTTTTCATTGTTGATATAATAGTCATTTTAATTAGTTTTGTAAACTAAGCGTAAATATAGATGATTTTTACAGGTTTTAAACTTAAAAGCAATCAATTATTTTTCAACAAACATTTAAAAACGTTTGTAGCAAATAGGCATAATTATGAATCTAAGAATGTAAAAAGAGTACTTATTATATTAGATGATATTTCCAAAAAAACGGTTATTTTAGATGATTTTAACAATCTATTTGGAATAGTTGAAAGTAAAATAGATATTTTTGTTTTTCAAAAAATGGATATAAAGGATGGTCCTTTAGACCATGTTATTTCTGCAAAAGATTTTGGTTGGTATGGGAAAATAAAATCTGACAAGCTAAATAGTATTTTAACAAAAAAATACGATTTGTTAATTAATTATAGTAAAATTGAAAATATATACTCCAACTTGTTAATATTGCAATGTAAAACAGCATTCAATGTAGGTTTTTCACATTTAGATAAACGCTTGTACGACTTATTAATTAAATGTAAGGATTCAGATACAAATTTGTTTAATAAAGAATTAAAGAAATATTTAGCCATTTTAAAAAAAATATAATGAGGGAATTGTTAGGAACTGGAGTTGCATTGGTTACACCTTTTAATGAAGATAAATCAGTTGATTTTAATGGTTTAGAGCGTTTGGTGAACTTTCAGATTGATAATGGTGTGAATTATTTAGTGGTTTTAGGAACTACTGGTGAACCAGCAACTTTAACCGCTGAAGAAAAGGAGCAAGTAAAAGCGACTATCATTAAAGCAAATAATGGCAGACTTCCGTTGGTAATTGGTATTGGAGGTAATAATACAATTGCTGTTGTTGAAGAAATTAAAAGTGCTGACTTGTCCGATTTTTGCGCCATTCTTTCCGTTTCACCTTATTATAATAAACCAACACAAGAAGGTACTTATCAGCATTTTAAAACAATTTCAGAAGCGAGTCCATTACCAATAATTTTATACAACGTACCAGGTAGAACAGGTAAAAATGTTGAGCCTAAAACAATTTTGAGACTGGCAAATGATTTTAAAAATATTGTTGCAGTAAAGGAAGCTGCTGGTGATTTAACACAAGCAATGCGCATAATTCAAAACAAGCCGAAAAATTTCATGGTAATTTCTGGAGATGACATGATTGCTTTACCAATGGTATTGGCTGGAGGATCAGGTGTTATTTCTGTAATTGGCCAAGGGTTGCCAAAAGATTTTTCAGCAATGATTCAATATGGGTTGGAAGGAAATAAAGAGCGTGCTAACAAACTGCATTACAAAGTGATGGATAGTATTGATTATATTTTTGAAGAATGCAATCCTTCTGGAATAAAGGCCTTGTTGAATAAAGTAAATATTTGTTCAGAAAATGTTCGTTTACCTTTAGTTGCAGCTTCTTATGAATTACAACAAAAAATCAATAACTTTGTTGAAAATTATTAAGTAATTTTAATAATAAAATATTCAATAAGTAATTAAAATAAATTAATACTATGCTATCAGAAAAAATGCAAACGGTTTTAAACTTACAAATAAGGATTGAAGCAGAATCTTCTCAAATATATTTAGCGATGGCTTCTTGGGCTGAATTAAATGGATTGGAAGGAGTTTCACAATTTATGTATGCTCAATCTGATGAGGAGCGTTTGCATATGTTAAAGTTCTTTAAATATATTAATGAACGTGGAGGTCATGCGCAAGTTTCAGAATTAACAGGTCCAGATCTAGAATTTGGATCTATTAAAGAAATGTTTGAAACATTGTTTAAGCACGAGGTATTTGTGTCGCAAAGCATCAATGAATTGGTTCATATATCTTTGGAGGAAAAGGATTATGCAACCCATAACTTTTTACAGTGGTATGTAGCTGAGCAAATTGAAGAAGAAGCGCAGGCAAGAACAATATTAGATAAAATCAATCTTATTGGAGATGATAAAGGAGGTTTGTACCTGTTTGATAATGACATAAAACAATTGTCAATTGTTAGTTCAGTAGCACCTGCTGTATAAGAATTAACAAACAATTAAGTGTTTTAAGCAACATTTATATTAAAAGCGAGTTATTTTTGTGGATTAATGATGTGAAAAATCATTTTATTAATCCATAATAAATAACTAATTTTGCCAAATGCAAAAAAATAAGATTTATATTTTCATTTTATTGATGGCTATAGGACTTTCCTCCTGTGGTGATTTTAGTAAAGTCTTGAATAAAGGTACTGCTCAAGAACAATATGAGATGGCTACAAACTTGTATGAGTCACAAAGCTATTCGAAATCCATTCAATTGTTTGAGAAAATAACACCATTTTATAGAGGTAAGCCTCAAATGGAGCGTATCCAATATATGATTTCACAATCTTATTACAATACAAAGCAATACAGTTTGTCTTCTTATTATTTCGATAAATTTGTGAAAAACTATCCAAAAAGTTCAAAAGTTGAAGAAGCAGCATACCTATCGGCACATAGTTATTATTTAGCTTCTCCTATTTTTAGTTTAGATCAAAAAGATAGTTATGAAGCTTTAAATGCTTTACAAAACTTTATTTATAAATATCCAGAATCTGATAAAGTTACAGAGGCGAACGTGAATATTAAAAACTTAACAGCTAAGTTAGAGAAGAAAGCTTTTGAAATATCTAAACAATATTATACAACAAGTGATTATATTGCTGCAATTGCTTCATTTGATAATTTTATAAGCGAATATTTAGGATCTTCATATAAAGAAGATGTTTTATATTTGCGCTTTATGGCCTCATATAAACTAGCGATAAATAGCCATATATATAAAAAAGAATCACGATTAAATGATGCTGTAAAAGCACACCAAAGGTATAAAAGAAATTTCCCTGAATCTGAAAATTTAAAAGATACAGAGAATTTATTAGAAGAATTAAACGAGGAAATTAATATTGTTATTGCACAAAAAACTGAAACAAATGGATTATAAAAACACAAAGGCAGCTCAATCAACAATTACTTACGATAAAAATGAAATTGAAGCGCCTACTGAAAACATTTATGAAGCAATCACAATTATAGCTAAAAGAGCTGAACAAATTAGTGGTGATTTGAAAAATGAATTGGTTGAGAAATTAGAAGAATTTGCAACATATACTGATAGTTTAGATGAGGTATTTGAAAACAAAGAGCAAATAGAAGTTTCTAAATTTTATGAAAAATTACCAAAACCATCTGCAATTGCTGTAGAAGAGTGGTTAGAAGGTAAAATTTATTATAGAAACCCAGAAGAATCTCAAAAATAAAATGGCTATTTTAAGCGGTAAAAATATACTTTTAGGCGTTACAGCCGGTATTGCTGCTTATAAAACAGCTAGTTTGGTACGACTTTTTATTAAGGCAGGTGCAAATGTTAAAGTTGTAATGACACCTGCTTCAAAAGATTTTGTTACTCCTTTAACACTTTCTACACTTTCACAAAACCCAGTTTATTCTTCTTTTTTTGAAAAAGGAGAGGAGGAAACTGAAGAATGGAATAGTCATGTAGATTTAGGCCTTTGGGCCGATTTTATGCTTGTTGCACCTGCAACAGCAAATACATTGTCTAAAATGGCAAATGGTGTTTGCGATAATTTACTACTAGCTGTTTATTTGTCGGCCAAATGTAAAGTGTATTTTGCACCTACCATGGATTTAGATATGTATCAACATCCAACTACTAAAGCAAACATTGATAAATTACAAAACTTTGGAAATATATTCATTGCTCCGTCAACAGGTTTTTTAGCAAGCGGTTTAACAGGAGAGGGTAGAATGGAAGAACCTGAAAATATTGTTTCATTTATTGAAAATGAAATTATTAAGGGTTTGCCTTTATATAAAAAGAAAGTATTAATTACTGCTGGTCCAACCTATGAAGCTATTGACCCTGTTCGTTTTATTGGGAATCACTCTTCAGGTAAAATGGGCTTTGAACTGGCTAAAACAGCTGCGAGTTTAGGTGCCGAAGTTTATCTAATAACGGGGCCTTCTAACGAAACGGTTGCTAATTCTTCAATTAAAAGAATTGATGTTGTAAGTGCTGAGGAAATGTATAATGAGGTTCACGGCTATTTTAAATCGGTAGATATTGCAATTCTTTCGGCTGCAGTAGCTGATTACAAACCAAAAAATATTGCTACTCAAAAAATTAAAAAAGCTTCAGACTCAATGACTATTGAGTTGGTGAAAACACAAGATATTTTAGCTTCTTTAGGTAAAGAAAAAACCACTCAAATATTGGTTGGTTTTGCATTGGAAACGAATAATGAATTAGAAAATGCAAAAACTAAATTAAATAAGAAAAATTTAGACTTTATTGTGCTAAATTCGTTGCAAGATAAAGGTGCTGGATTTAAAAAAGACACAAATAAAGTCACAATTATTGATAAATTCGAAAATATTTCTGAATTTAGTCTAAAATCTAAAGCAACAGTTGCTGAAGATATTTTTAACGAAATATTCCATAGAATTTATGCCTAAAATAATTCAAATAATACTAGTGTTTCTTTGTATAGCTCAGCTTAATGCACAAGAATTAAATTGTACTTTATCAATTAATTCCGATAATATTTCGGGTTCAAATAAACAGGTTTATGCTACTTTAGAGAATGCATTGATCGAATTTATTAACCAAACTCGATGGACAAGTTATAATTATAAAACACAGGAGCGTGTAATTTGTAATATTACAATTACTATTTTGGAGCAAAAAGGGGATGAATTTAATGGAAATATCCAGGTCCAATCATCGCGTCCAGTTTATAATTCAACTTACTTAACGCCAGTTTTTAATTTTAAGGATACAAATTTTAAGTTTAGATATCAAGAGTTTGAGCCATTGGTTTACAGTGACAATACTTTTGAATCTAATTTGGTTTCTATGATGACCTATTACGCTTATGTGATTTTAGGAATGGATGCAGATACATTTTCTTTAGAAGGCGGTATGCCATTTTTCACAAAAGCACAAGATGTTCTTGTTCAAGCACAACAAAGTGGTTACTCAGGTTGGAATCAAAATGATGGACCAAGAACCCGTTTCACTTTAATTGACAATGCGCTATCACCAACATACAATTTATTTCATCAAAGTATGTATCAATACCATATGGAGGGACTGGATTTAATGAGTAAAGATCAAAAAATAGCTAAAAAAAATATTTCGGAATCTATATTGACTTTAAAAACTATTTATGATTCACGTCCAGCTGCATTTTTATTGCGTGTTTTTATGGATGCAAAATCAGATGAAATAGTAGATATTTATTCTGACGGACCTAATTTTGATACATTTAAATTAAAAGAAGACTTATTGAAAATCTCTCCTTTAAATGCTGAAAAGTGGAATTTAATAAAATAATTCCAGACCATTAAATTGCAAAAATGCTTATAAATCTTTCCATAAAAAATTACGCCCTAATTGAAGCTTTATCAGTAAATTTTAGAGATAATTTATCTATAATTACTGGTGAAACAGGGGCCGGGAAATCTATTTTATTAGGTGCTCTTGGATTGGGTTTGGGTAATAGAGCAGATTCTTCAGTGCTAAAGGATACTTCAAAAAAATGTATTATTGAAGCTCAGTTTTCAATTTCTAATTATAAATTAGAAAAGTTTTTTAAAGAAAATGAGTTGGATTTTGATGGAGATACGATTGTTAGAAGAGAAATTCTTCCAAGTGGTAAATCTAGAGCATTTATAAATGATACGCCAACTACACTTCAGGTGTTAAACGGCTTAAGGGAAAGATTAATAGATGTACATTCTCAACACCAAACACTAAAATTATCTGATGTTAATTTTCAGTTTCAAATTATAGATGCACTTGCTAAAAATGAAGCTAAAATTGAATCGTATAAAAGAGGGTTGGTGCTTTTTAATCAACTTAAGAAAGAATTAAATCAGCTGAAAGATGCTCAAGACACGGCTAAAGAACAGTATGAATACAATTTACATTTGTTTGAAGAGTTAAGTGAAACTAATTTAAAAGCAGACGAGCAAGCTGAAATTGAACAAAATTTAGATAGATTAAACAATGTTGAAGAAATTAAATTAAACCTATCAGAAGCCCAAGCATTGGGTTTAAGTGAGGAAATAGGATTGCAAAACTTATTGATTTCTTTTGCTAATAATTTGAATAAAATAGCTCCTTTTTCAAATGAATATAAGGATTTGTATCATAGAATTTCTAGTTTAAAAGTGGAATTTGATGACATTATTGGTGAAATTGAAAATCTAAATGAAGATGTAGAGTTTGATCCTTCAGCGCTAGAGACTTTGAATGATCGATTGCAGTTAATTTACAATTTACAAAAAAAACATGCTGTTAAATCAATAGCTGAATTGTTGGTTGTTCAAGAAGACCTTTCGGTAAAAGTTGATGCTGTTATAAATTCATCTTCTTTGATTTCAAAAAAAGAAAAGGAAATTAAAAGTGTTGCTTTAAAAATTGATGAATTGGCTAAATCTATTTTTGAAAAAAGAGAAAAAGCAATTCCAGTTTTAATAAAGAAATTAGAAAACAGTTTATCGAATTTAGGGATGGAAAATACCCGTTTTCAATTTAAATTATCACATTCAAATCAATATTTTTTCAATGGAAAGGATGAGTTGAATCTTTTAATTTCGGCCAATAAAGGTTTGAATTTTGGAGAACTGAAAAAAAATGCATCAGGAGGAGAATTATCTCGAATTATGTTGTCTATTAAAGCAATCCTTTCGGAATATTTAAAATTACCAACCATCATTTTCGATGAAATAGATACTGGAGTTTCTGGTGATGTTTCTCAAAAAATGGCTGATATAATGAAAAAAATGAGTGATAATATGCAGGTAATTACCATTACGCATCTACCTCAAATTGCCGCGAAGGGCAAACAACACTATAAAGTTTATAAAAAAGATATTGAAAATAATATTGTAACACAGCTAAAAGAGCTTTCTGAAGAAGAAAGAATTGAAGAAATTGCTGAAATGTTGGGAGGTAAAAACATCACTACAACAGCTATTGAGCATGCAAAAGAGCTGTTAAGTTAAGAAATTACTATATTTGCAACCAAATTATAAATAAAACACTAACAAAATATACTATGTATAATTTACTAAAAGGAAAAAAAGGGATTATTTTAGGAGCATTAGACTCAAAATCAATCGCTTGGAAAGTTGCCGAAAGAGCACATGAAGAAGGAGCAACATTTGTTTTGTCTAACGCACCAGTTGCCTTAAGATTAGGAACTATTGCTGAATTGGCAGAAAAAACTGGTTCAGAAGTTATTGCTGCAGATGCAACTTCTATTATGGATTTGGAAAATTTGGTAGATGGAGCAATGAAAATACTGGGTGGAAAAATTGATTTTGTATTGCATTCAATTGGTATGTCTGTAAACGTACGTAGAGGTAATCATTACACACATCAAGATTATAATTTTACTAAAACAGGATTTGATGTTTCGGCCTTGTCTTTTCACAGATTGATGAGTGTTTTATATCAACGAGATGCTATGAATGAATGGGGAAGTGTTGTCGCTTTAACATATATGGCAGCGCAACGTGTATTTCCAGATTATAATGATATGGCTGATAATAAAGCATATTTAGAATCAGTTGCTCGTAGTTTTGGTTATTTCTTTGGAAGAGATAAAAAAGTACGTGTAAACACAATTTCTCAATCTCCAACACCAACAACTGCAGGAAGTGGAGTAAAAGGTTTTGATGGATTTATTGCTTATGCTGAAGAAATGTCTCCACTTGGAAATGCAACAGCATTAGAATGTGCAGATTATACAATTAGTTTATTTTCAGACTTAACAAAAAAAGTAACACTTCAAAACTTATTTCATGATGGAGGTTTTTCTAATATGGGTGTAAGTAACTCTATAATGGAAAATTTCATGAATACTTTTGAGCATGAAACAAAAGTAATTGAAGAACCTAAAAAGGAATCTAAAAAGTAATTTTTTTACTTTAAAAATATTAAAAAGCGGTGATTTATTAATCACCGCTTTTTTTGTGCCTAAATATTACTTTTTTTATGGGTTGTTTAACTTTTAATTTTGCAAGTATGAGTAATGTCATGCTTTTCATGAATTAAATAAGTTAATTTTGGGTGAATTTAATATATAAATTAGAATAATATTTTATGAGACCACTCAAAATTGTAGTACTAGCAAAGCAAGTGCCAGATACCCGACACGTAGGTCCTGACGCCATGAAGCCTGATGGTACAGTAAATAGAGGTAAACTTTCAACCGTATTCAATCCAGACGATTTACACGCGCTGGAACTAGCATTAAATATAAAAGACCGCATACCAGGAACCACCGTTACTATTTTAACGATGGGGCCACCAAAAGCAGCTGATATTATTAGAGAAGGATATTATCGTGGTGTTGACAATGGTATTATGATTTCTGACAGACGTTTTGGAGGCGCTGATACATTGGCTACAAGTTATACCATAGTTCAAGCAATAAAAAAAATAGCCGATTATGATTTAATTGTTGGAGGTAGACAGGCTATTGACGGAGATACTGCTCAAGTTGGACCGCAATGTGCTGATAAATTAAACATTCCTCAAGTAACTTATGTTGAAGAAATTTTGGAAATTGAAGAAGACAAGATTATAGCACGAAGACGATTAGAAAAAGGTGTTGAAACGGTTTCATCTCCATATCCTTGTTTGATGACTGTGCATGGTTCTTCAGCTGAATGTAGATCTAGACATGCTAAA